>NZ_JBFRTR010000090.1:0-2125 GCF_041474215.1 Vibrio sp. 10N.222.52.C12 | reverse complement strand
GAGAGGATGTTTTTAAACAGCTTATCGGCTTTTCGAAAGGCGGTTTCAGAAGCAAATATTGACTTACCGAAAGGGCAAATGACTCACGTTCTACGTCATACCTTTGCGAGTCATTATGTGAGGAGCGGCGGCAATATTGTTAAGTTAAGAGATGTGCTGGGTCATAGTGAAATTACTACGACCATGCGGTATGCACATTTAGCTCCTGAGCACTTGGAAGAAACTTTGATGTTGAATCCTTTGAATCAGCATCAAAATACAATCGATTCTTAACTCATTGTTTGACAGCATGTATAGTGCACTCCGTTTTTCAAGTGATAAATAAAAAATAACGGAGTTGGTTGGCTCCAATGTATTTAGAGTTTGTTTGAGAGTTATATTAGTTCTAGTTTCACTATGGGGTTCGTGCCAGCTTGTCCTCAAAAACGTGAAAGTATTATATATCGTTATTTTGTACATCAGGTCTTCAATCTGGTGGAACTGAGCGTAGTTCCTATGGTTTATTTTTTTTACTACCATACTTTGATCTATCTCTAATATCTAAAGCTCAAAATACTGAAAAAGAACAATTCTAAAGCAATCAAGCTTTCTACCTCTTGACTGAAACCAATTACATAATATTATGACGTTCCCTGGCATTAGGCGGCTCGCCCGCACCTCTTACTACTGTCACACTGTGATTCGCCAGATGAACGATGCGATACTCTTCGATTCATATCGAAATTATTCGTATCAAATGTTCATCATCTTGGAATAAAGTCACGCGCTTGCGCTGGGCATGTCAGGGGTTGTAAGAGGAGAAGTAATTATGAAAAATAATTATGGCCCTGTTGATAACAGCACACAACCGAAACAAAGCTGCTTGAAGAAAATTTTGAAACGCTTTGAGCTTGGCATGCGCATATATGCGTATGCTGAGAAGCTTGGACTGCTTGACAAGCTTGAGGAAGTGGACGGTGCTGAGCTGTTACAAAAATTTTTAGAGTTGTTGTAATAGAACGCCACCATTAGCAAGTACGCAACTAAGTCAGGCAAAACTTAACCAAATCTTAGTTGTGGAAACTATCAACGTGGCTTTTTTTATATTGAGTATCAAAAATATGCCACCGACTATTAGCTGGACAAGTAAGTATGAAATAAAACCCGGCAGGTGGGTCTATGTCCAGTCAGACGAAGCAAAAAAACTTGGTCAAAATATAAATAAGTATATTCGAAAGCACTGGAAAGCTCCCTCATATTTCTATCACCTTCAGTTAGGTGGTCATGTACAGGCTTTAAAAGTACATATCGACAATAAATATTTCTCATCCCTTGATATAACAGATTTTTTTGGCTCAGTTAGTCGAACAAGGGTGACGAGAGAGTTAAAAATTTTAATCGGATATGAAAATGCAAGAGCCATTGCAAAAGCATCGACGCTTCCACATAGTAATCCAAGCGAACATAGCCACTCGCTCCCCTACGGATTCAGTCAGTCACCTTTACTTGCATCAATTTGTTTAGCTCAAAGTTACTTTGGTTCATGTATCCGAGATTGCCATGATACAGAAGGAGTTTCATTAAGTGTATATATGGATGACATTGTAATTTCTTCTAACGATGATCAAATATTATCGCTTTGGCATAACAAATTAAAAATTGCTGCAGGAAAGTCTAAATTTAAACTGAACCCTCTAAAAGAAAACCTTTTATCGGCCTCAATAGAAGTTTTCAATATAAATCTCAGTGAACATGACATGCATGTAAGTGACGAAAGATTTTCGAAGCTACATATGGTTTATTCACTAAGTGAATCAGAACATCAAAAGAGAGGGATTGGTGGCTATGTTTGGACGGTCAACCAAGTTCAAGCAAAAAAGCTAGACCTCTAATTTAGAATAGAACTCCAAGAAAAAAATATCCCTTTTGGATAGGCTCCACTCGTGATGCTATTGACAATGATTTTTCATCTGTGTAGATGCCTTTGATTACCTTTAAAGACCGTATTCGTTCCACATTAAGCTTTTCTCTCCCCTGTAACGCGAATTTTAGCTAAATAAAATACAGAAATAGACGGAAATACTTGTTTTTTAGTTTTCTATTGATTTTAAGTGGTTGTTTTAATAATTGGTTTTGTAGAATTCCA
>NZ_JBFRTR010000089.1:0-7209 GCF_041474215.1 Vibrio sp. 10N.222.52.C12 | reverse complement strand
GCTATCGGTACAGCTGTTGCAGTCGAACCTAAGCCTAACCCTAAACAAAGTTCGTCGGCTTACTTTCCCACTGCTGAAAACCGAAACAAGTTGTGCTACTTCACCACTGGCTGCTTACTGTTGGCATCAGCGTTATTGGCTTTTGCTAAGGTTAATGAGAGAAACCTCAGCGATATCAACCCCGTTAACCGGCTCAGCGAGCAATGGATAGGTCAAATACAAGTTTTCCAAGCCCCTGAAATGGCGATGACGCCAGAGCTAGAAAGCATTCTCTATCAGTATCAATGTGATTGCGTGGCGTACATTAGCGAAGAAGCGGAATATTCTGAGCTCTCTATTCTGAACAAAGCCACACGCCAGTCCGTCAACATCTTTTACACGCCAACCCAACTAGATCAAGCCAGTACCGAACTGGCCCTATTCCTAGAAAGAGGTCAATTATGATGCCAATCGTTGCGCTCATTTCTGCATTCGTTTTATTGGTTGGCATATGGAGTATCCCTTCGCCCCAACCAAAAGAAGAGCATCGCTACCAACATAGCGTGGTGGACCTGATAGTGAATGACAATGTATTACGTACCGACGGATTAACGAAAATAAGTAACAACAAGGTGCTGCACCTGATGTCCGTTCAAGACGACAACATGCCCGACCCACTTGTTCTGCGATTCAGAGGAACAGCCCGTCCTTCTCAATCACTTTTCTTTTCTATTTCTGGCACCATTGACTTAGTCTCTGTGCAAAAAATAAATAAAACAATGAATGACAGCCGATTGGCGCCTTACCTGTTAATCAACAATGACCCATTAACGGTAAAGATTGATATCTTAAGTTCGAATGATTTATTTGCCATCATTAAAACGTGTAATACAGGCCGAACGCAACTTCTGGCCAAACGATAATTAGAGATAGTTTAACCACTAGCAAAAAGTGCCCTATTATCAAGTAGCAAGCTTTTCCGATATTACACATAAAAAACGGATGGTTATTTTCATTATTTTATTAGTAATACAATTATTACAGTCTTCCTTACTTTAAGTGTTTGCATTTTAAAACCGATAGCAAAGCAAAGTATTCAAGTTAGATTTTTACTCTTTGTCACTCACTACCTGCCCACCTTAAAACTACGAGTATTGTGAATGGTTATACCTGTTCTTCTAATTAACCATTCATACAAACGCCAAAAATAACGTCAAATAATTTTGACGTCTAAGCCCGAATAATGGGCCTTCATTTTTCTAAAAACGGTTTGAGCCCCATCAAACAATTTACGTTCAGTTGCATACTCTTTCACCGTAAAAACACTAATGACAATACAAGCCATTGAATTAACTGGGTAATTTAATTCAACCCTTTTCAGTATCTATCTATTTATCAACATGAAAAAGTGAACTTGTCTTGTTAACTGCACGGCACACAAAACATTATCAAAATAGAAAAATTACAAATGAGGGAATTGTTAATGATCACAGTAAACAGAAGTCTCTTAGCAACCGCAGTGTTGTCTGTTCTATCAACCGGTGTAAATGCGAAGATTTACCCAGACCAAATAGTGTTTGACCAACTTGGTGAAGATGTCTGTCGCTCTGGTTATCGTCCTATAGACCGTTATGAAGCAGAAGAGCAGAAGAGTACTTTGGTCGCTCGCATGGGCACTTGGCAGATCACCGGGTTAAAAGGAAACTGGGTAATCATGGGGCCGGGTTATCATGGCGAAATTAAGCAATCAAGCAGTGGGTCAACGTTCTGTTACCCAAACAACGACCAATCTGAAATCCCTAACTATTCCGCCAAATCGGTTCAGGAAGGCAGCGAAATCGATGTTCAGTATGAATTAGTGAACAACCGTAACGACTTTGTACGCCCATTAAGCTACTTAGCCCACAACCTAGGTTACGCTTGGGTTGGCGGTAATAACAGTCAGTACGTGGGCGAAGACATGACGATAAAGCGCTCTGGCAACAGTTGGGTAATACAAGGAAATAACAATGGCTCTTGTAGCGGCTATCGCTGTGATGAAAAAACCAAAATCACCGTCGACAATTTTGCCTACACCGTTAACGACGACAACTTTTGGCATGGTGATGTTGTCGAGTCGGATCGTGAACTAGTGAAAACGGTTTACGCGACGGCAAGAAACAACAGCAACATCGCGCAACAAGTGGTGGTAGACCTAAAAGTAGACGAATCAACAAACTGGTCGAAAACGAACAGCTACGGATTCTCACAGAGCGTTCAAACAGAGAACACCTTCAAGTGGCCTTTGGTTGGCGAAACTAAGCTCACCGTTAAGTTCGAGGCTAACCAAAGCTTCGCTGAAACAAATGGCAACTCCACTAGCGAACAAGTAACACTTCAAGCTCGTCCTATGGTTCCTGCGAATTCGGAGCTACCGATTCGAGTTGAGCTGTATCGTTCAAGCATCTCTTACCCGTACCGATTCAACGCCGATATTAGCTACGATGTTGAATTCAACGGCTTCCTTCGTTGGGGTGGCAACGCATGGCATACCCATCCAGATAACCGTCCATACAAGGCTCATACCTTCACTATGGGCCGTGGCAGCAGTGAATCTGCCGACATTCGCTACCAATGGGATCACCGTTACATCCCAGGTGAAACTAAATGGTGGGATTGGGGCTGGGCGATTAAAGAAGCTGGCTTATCAAGCATGCAATACGCGACTGGCGGAAGCTTACGCCCCTTCCACTCTTACGTGTCTGGAGATTTCTACGCTGAATCTCAATTTGCAGGTACTATCGAAATTGGACAAGCAACACCAATTACTAACAATCTACGCAGCAAAAGAAGTACTGATTCCGTCAACGAATCTACTGAGCGCATTGGCGACATCGAAGTTACCACCAACTTTAACGCCGATGAGTTGAGTGACTTAGGTTTCGAAGGTGCTGAGATGAACATTAGCGTCGTTGAATAACTGCGCTGTAGAATAAGATCGGTACAAAGATCTACCAGTAATAAAGCACAAAGCCCACGACACATCGTGGGCTTTCATATATTCATGTTCAACTGAAAACGGTGAACTACACAGGCTCTTCCATCAGAAGCTTAACACCCAGCCCAACCAGCACCATGCCCGTCACGCCTTCCATCCACTTCATAAAACTCGCGTTTTTGAGCAAATTTTTAGCCGAGTTAAGCGCGCCAGCCAAACCACATTGCCATACCATCGCAATCATAAAGTGTACCGAAGCCATCAACATAGATTGCAATAAAGGCGAACCTTCAGGGTTTACAAATTGAGGTAAAAAGGCCAGATAGAAAACTGCTGTTTTTGGGTTAAGAACGTTAGACAGAAAGCCTTCACGCAAAGAACGCTTTGCACTGTAAGCCTGCTGAGCTTGTTCTCCGACCTTCAAACCGCCACCGTTTTTCATCAACGCTCGCAAACTGCTTAAGCCAAGCCAGATGAGGTAAACCGCACCTACCATCTTAACGGCTTGAAAGAGTTCAGCGGATTGGGCGAGGATTGCAGATATACCCACAGCAGAGAAAAACGCGTGTACATACAAGCCGCTACAAATACCAAAGCTCGTCATACAACCGTCAGCTAAGCCAGAGCGGCTAGTATTGCGAATCACCAAAGCCGTATCTAAGCCCGGCGTTAGCGTTAAAATAGTGATGGCAATTAGAAATGCCTCAAAGTTCAAAATATCCATATCATTGTCATTTTTGTTCAGCGATCTATCATCAATACCGTGTATCTGAACAATTCGCAAGCAACAATTGCCACCAGCTATACAACTCACTGATTTTGTGCACAATAGAACAGTTTGATTTGTTAAGAAATAGTAAATTCAAGGCATCGTACCGCCTCATGCTTTTCTCGCTATATCTTCGACTGCGAAGGTCAGCGTCATTAAAAAGCAAAGCCATAATCAAAGTACACGAGATGAACCTTAACGCTGACGCAGCCCTAAGGATCATTTAAAGAAACCAAATTAAGAGTAGTCAAATGAGCGCATTCAAAAAACTAGTCGAACACTCTCAAAAATGTTCACGCTTTCAACACCTAGCTTCTATTTGTGGTTGGGACCAAGCTTCAATGATGCCAGCAGGTGGTAACCAAGCTCGTAGTGAAGCGATGGCCGAGCTTTCTGTTCATATTCACGGCTTAATGACTCAACCACAGCTTGGCAATTGGATTGCAGACGCTGAAAATGAAGCGCTGAACACTGAGCAACAATCGTCACTTCGTGAAATAAAACGCCAGTGGCAACAAGCAAACCTACTTCCAGAAAAACTGGTTGAAGCGAAATCTCTATCGGGTTCAAAATGTGAACATGCGTGGCGTAGCCAACGCGGTAACAACGACTGGGTTGGATTCGAAAAGAACTGGCGTGAAGTGGTTGAGCTTTCTCGTGAAGAAGCGCAGATTCGCGCAGACGCAGCCAATCTAACGCCTTATGATGCGATGCTGGATATTTATGAACCGGGCACCAGCTCTACTTCACTTGATACCCTATTTGCAGACGTTAAAACTTGGCTTCCAGGTTTAATTGATGAAGTGATCGAAAAACAATCGAGCGAGCAATTTAACGCACCATCAGGTATCTATTCGACCGAGAAACAGAAAGCACTGGGTTTAGAAGTCATGAAGCTGCTTCAGTTCGATTTTGAACACGGCCGATTGGATGAAAGTGTTCACCCATTCTGTGGCGGCGTCCCTTCAGACGTGCGTATCACAACACGCTATGACGAAGCGGAATTCGTTCAAAGCTTAATGGGTATTGTGCATGAAACAGGCCACGCACGTTACGAACAAGGCTTACCAAAACACCTAGCAGGACAACCAGCGGGGGAAGCTCGTTCTATGGGCATTCATGAATCTCAATCTTTATTCTTCGAGATGCAAGTCGGCCGCAGCGACCCGTTCATTGGACACTTAGCGAACTTGGCTGGTCAGCAATTCTCAGGCTCAGAATTTGAGAAAGAAAACTTCCAGAAGATCTACACGCGCGTGAAGAAAGACTTCATCCGTGTCGATGCTGATGAACTCACCTACCCTGCACACGTTATCCTGCGTTACGAGATTGAGCGTGACTTGATCAACGGCAAGATCAAACACACTGACGTGCCAGAGTTATGGAATACCAAGATGCAGTCTTACCTTGGTTTAAGCACTCAAGGTAACTTCACTAACGGCTGTATGCAAGACATCCACTGGACAGACGGCGCATTTGGTTACTTCCCATCGTACACATTAGGTGCGATGTACGCGGCGCAGTTCATGGCTTCAATGAAGAAAACGGTAGATATAAACTCTGTGATTGAAAGCGGTGACCTATCCCCTATCTTCACTTGGTTAGAATCAAACATTTGGAGCAAAGGCAGCCTGCTGACCACTGATGACTTGGTGAAAGGTGCAACGGGCGAAACCTTGAATGCGCAATACTTCAAAGACCATTTGAGAAGTCGTTATCTGTAGATAAAACGCCCAACCACATTGAAGGTTTCTACTTGCAGAGCTTGCTGTGTAAGTAGAACCAAGCTGAAAAAAGCATAGTACAAGTATTGTAAGTCAAAAGTCACAATTATGGCTGAAGGGTAGCTTTGGTTCTAACTAGAAAAGGGGCACTTCTGAGTTACGAAGTGCCATCTGTGAAGGTTCTGGACATTTCCGAGTTGCGTTTTATCTAATTTAGTAAGTCATGAATTAACAGAAGTAGGGCAACTCGCTTAGTCGAATGTCCAGTATCACTGGTGCAGATCAGTTATCATATTTTAAGTAAATCACTCTAGAAAGGAAGCGAAACCTATGAATTTTAGTTTTGAACAACTTCTCGCGTTCGTGACCGTTTATGAACAACTCTCGTTTAGCAAAGCCGCGGTCAAACTCAATAAGCACCGAACTACGATAGGGCAGGTGATTACCAACCTTGAAGACCAACTAGCGGTCAGTTTGTTTGAACGAGTGGGGCGTTCGGTAGAGCCAACTGAAGATGGTCACCTTCTTTATCACAATGCTAAATTAACCATCGAGCAAGCGCGTACTTTCGATAAATTGGCGCTAAGCCTCTCTTATGGTGGATTAGAAAGCGTCAACATCGCTTATTCTAGTGTGATTCCTCATCGCGCTTTGGTTGAAATCCGCCAGCAATTTCTTCGCGATTTTCCGCTAATGCGCGTGAACTTTTTTGTTAGGAATAA
This sequence comes from Vibrio sp. 10N.222.52.C12, assembly GCF_041474215.1. Lineage (NCBI taxonomy): Bacteria > Pseudomonadati > Pseudomonadota > Gammaproteobacteria > Vibrionales > Vibrionaceae > Vibrio > Vibrio sp. 10N.222.52.C12. The sequence goes on along the minus strand of NZ_JBFRTR010000089.1, from coordinate 1,038 downwards.
ACAGGATATCAAAAGAGGCATAGATAGTGGCGAATACCATTTTGGTATCGTCAATGTGCATGACCGTCAGGCGATGTATAGCTTTGATGCTACTTTCCTTGGGCATTTCGAATTTCTCCCTTTTGTTCAAAAAGGTGGAGATCTATCTAGGTTGGAGAAAAGTGCAGTCTTGGTGGCTCTGAAAAACAGCAAACAATTTGTCTTACGATCTTTTATTGAAGAAGGTATGTCAGAGAAGATTATTTACAGCTCAGACAATGAAGCAATCGATCAACTTGCCCTAGTGATAAAGATGGTCGAAGCGGGGTTGGGTTGGGCGTTACTGCCTAAAACCTTTGCTAATACTGAGTTTGCCAATCATGCTATTGAGCCAGTTGAAGCCGATGAGATGCTAGAGGGCTTCAAGTTTGGCTTCGCGCTTTGGTGTCCACATTCCAAACAAATTGTTGATATTAAAAAGTCGTTAATCACCGTGATAAACAATTATCGCAAGCGATTTGAAGATGGTCTCCGTCGTTAACTCATAGACTCATCCAATTTTTTAACAAGGTTCAATTAGAGCCTTGTTTTCGTTTCAGTTAACTTTAAGTTCGAGTTTTGATGGATTACACCCTTTATATAGGAGTGTGAGGTATCAAGCTGACTATCTCTTCAGTCATGTCACTTTCCCTGTACCTTTAAATAATATAAAAGATATCATACAGTTTGTTGTGATTTTACCCCCAGCCCGTGAAGATAAAGTGACTAAATGGTTGATGTGATACATAGCAATTGTTCACAACTAAAGTTCATAAGGATGGATGACTTTTAGTAGGGAAAATGTTCGCATCCTAAACGATGTAGAGTATTCAATCTAAGTGATTTTGGGGCAGATCTGAGCTAGCAGGCACTTTGCAAGAAAAGCGCCACGAGTAAAACTTCAGGCTTATGAAGCCTCTGGACATTTCCGTTTTAGCAAGATTGCCAATTAAGCAAAGCATGAATTAAAAGGATAGAAAAAGTCGCTTACGTGATTGTCAGGGATCATTAGACCACTAC
>NZ_JBFRTR010000088.1:23519-69821 GCF_041474215.1 Vibrio sp. 10N.222.52.C12 | reverse complement strand
GATACAAGTTGTATGCCAAGTTTAATATCATATAAATAATTTTTTAATTATCTAAAAATCAGAAGCTTACAAACAACACTGCGCAATTATGATTTTCTACTATTAGAAGATGAAAAACATTCACCTTCCTTATTGCCGTTTTTTGCCGCTATTCTAGAAACATCATGCTTCGTACAAAAAAGCGGCAAACTGTGGCGTCATTCGCACGTATGGCATAGCACATACGGCAAGGAATCAACGCCATGGTGATCGACAAGCCACCATTAAATACCGATTGATCATTAAATATAGTTAAACAAGGTCAGGTCTTTGGTTTTGCCAAACGCTTGTTGAGAAGCTTGTAGTGCTCGAGAGTTTTCATTGAACTCAATGATCGCTTTCGAGTAATCCAAGTCTTCAAAGTTGCTTTTTGCTTTTGCTAAAGACAACTTGAAATCTTCATGTTGTTGCTCTTGAATATCCAAAGTACTCAAGCGTGCACCAACATCGGTTCTTGCCTTGGTCAAATGGATAAACGCAGCGTGGAACTCTTCAGTTACTTGGTGCAGTTTCGCTGTTGCTGATGCATCCGATACCGGGTTTTCAGCCTGCTCAGCAGCCTCTTTGAACGTATCAAAGATAGAGAAAGTCTCTCGTGGTTCTAAGGTGATCGAATCACCTTTAGTGATTTGGCCTTTGATTTGAATATTCAGCCCTTCATAAACAATGCCTGTCGAAGGATCAAAATCTTCTGCCGCAACCACTGCGCCGTCTTTTTCAAGCTGATAAGCGAAATTGCCCGTCTGCATGTCGACAAACGTCACTTTATAAGTAGACCCATCTTCATCGCTGTTGGTCGCACGCCCGAGCAATAACTCAGACGCAGGTTCAAGCTCGTACTGAGGTTCGTAGTCACCGAACGGGTTGTCTATTTCCATAAACATCTTGCTGCCCGGATCATTCATTGCCATTTCAAAGCTGCTTGCCACACGCATCTTGCGTTGGTAGTCATCACCTTGATATGTCACATTCCCTTCGTTATCTCGAAAGAAAGGCTGATTTTTCGGCTTAGTGCCTGCAAACGTGTAGTTACCCGACTCATCTTGAGAGTTGGCTAAATGCAGGAAGTTATTCGCCAGTTCTTGAATTTCACGCTTCTTAGCTAAACGGTCTTCCGGAGAAAGCGCACCGTTGATCATTTCCATCACGGTTCGTTTTGCTTCATCAGCAAAGCCTTCAGTGTTAGAAACCAATACTTCATGATGCTCAAGACGGTTTCTGACTAGAGTAATCGCATCGACATACTGTTTAAGCTGTTCTGACTGCTGACCAATGTTCTGTAAATAGTGCGTCGCTAATGGGTCATCACTTGGCGACTGTAACTTCTTACCCGAAGCAAGTTGTGCTTGGTTGTGATGCACCTTGTTCTCTTGACGGCGCAAGTCGTTTTGTACTGACTGATAATTATGGAAGCTAGAGATACGATTCAACATTTATACCTTCCTATCTCAGAGCCAAAATAGTGTTAAACGTATCATTGGCTGCTTGCATGATACGTGAAGAAGCCATATACGCTTGCTGAAATTTCATCATGTTTGCCGCTTCTTCATCGAGGTTTACTCCCGAGATAGAAGCAATACGTTCTTGAGCCGACTGTTTTTCTAATGTCGCAATATCACTCAGGCGATTTGCCGTTGAAGACTTCAAGCCCGTATTAGTATTCAAGTTGTGGTAAAGGTCTAAAATCGTAGACTCACCATCATTCAACAGCTTTCCTGTTTGAAGATCTTGTAGCTTACGCAGGTTACCGTTGTCACCTTCTGATGGGACAAGGTTTGCCGTAAACTTATCATTTGCCACCGCACCGGGTGTGAGCTCAAACGTTGTACCGTTGATGGTCACTGGCCCTTGTGGCGGATACGGTTGAGGCTGCATTAAAATGTTACCCTTCGGATCCGTCACAGCAAACTGCTCACCTTTTGGTGAGACAATCACTTCAAACTCACGCAGTTGACCTGCTTCTAGGATTTTAAATCCCGCTGTACCCTTGGCAAACGTGGTCGATGCCTCATAACTTTGCGCAGCAATGTCTTTCGGGTCTTTGGTTTCCATATGAATCTGCGCAGCAAAATTACGCGTTGGACGCAGTAACAGTTTCTCTCCTAATTCAGGAGGGTTACGTACTTCCACTCGCATGCCATCAAGATAAAAAGCACTACCGCTAGAGTCGGTCGCCATCTTAACGGTCTCACCGTTCGGCTTAGTCACGACATAATCACTGCCATCGTATTTCAGTCCATACTCACCGCCTTTTAAGGCAGAAGTATCATCAATGTATACCGCAACATCGGCTTTCGATTGCCCGCTAGCCGTGACACGAGATTTTGCCACCAGCTCTGAGTTCACGTCGGTAAACAAGTCCTTACCTACGTTGCCGTTAAGATCCAAACCTTGTTCTTGAAGACTATTGACCTCATATGAAAACGCGGTCGCCAAACGACCAAGCTCATCCATGATTGCTGGGATATGTTCGTCACGCATGTCTAGCATGGCGCCGATTTTTCCGTCGATATCACTGCTGGTGATCGGTTTTAAAGACTTACCTTCAACAATCGCTAGGCGGCGCTGATGTACATCGGGTAAGCCATCAACCATCTTCAGCTGACTCGCTTCACTACCAGAGACCAAGGTATGGCCATTACCAATATGGACATTAAACCCTTCGGCATTTGAGCGTGGTGTCACCGTAACTTTGGTGTAACCAGAAAGCTCATTAATCAACTTTTCATGCTGATCTCGTAGGTCATTATGAGGCCCAGGAGTTCGCATCATTAAACGCTGAACATCACGGATCTCGTACGCAAGTTGGTTAACTCGCTCGATACCCATATCTAATTTTTTATTCGTAGAATCAGACTGTTGACGAACTGTTTCATGAAATTCATTCAAGGTTTTAGTTACAAGCCCTGCTTTCTCTAACACGACCTTACGCGCACCCACATCATTTGGGGTATCGGCGAGAGTCTTAACGGAATCAAACCATTCGTTGAGGTTTTCTGGAATCTTCTTTGAAGCGACCGACGACAACATGCTCGACAACATATCGAGGTTGGCTTCGGTATCGCCTTTGTTGGCGGCATTGGTTGTCGATAAGTTAAGTTCTTTGACGGCAAACTGATCCCAAGAGCGGCGAACATTTTCCACATGTACCCCCATACCGTAGGATTGCCCACCGTACTGGCGCGGGTCATTCACACCTTGAATCACAGACTGGCGGCTATAGCCCTCTGTGTTAGCGTTAGAAATGTTATGACCTGTGGTGTTGAGCTGTCTCTGAGCCGTAAGAACACTTTGTGCCCCTACATTCAGAAGATCCGACGCCATAATGCCCCCAAAAAACTTAACAAAACCAGAATGAACTGATTAACTACAACCGTATATTACTAAGATAAATGCAATATATATGCCAACAAAAACAATAGGAAATTAAAAGACGATAATTTATTGAAGTGTAAGGAGATAACTATGGATTACGCGTAAGAACTGAAGGGGCGGAGAAGAAAAGAGCCTGCCAGTAGCAAGCTCTCTATGTTGATTTATGACGCTAGTTCATCTCATCAATCTTGGCTTTAACTCGTAAAACCTTGTCTGCATAGTTAGGGTCAGTTGCGTAACCAGCCTGATGAATACCTTTGATGAAATTCTCTGAATTGCCTTGATGCTGTAGCGCCGTTTCGTATCTTGGATTTTCGTTCAAGAACTTCACGTAATCATTAAAGCTATCTTCGAAATTAGAGTAAGAACGGAAGGAAGCTGACTCTTTAACGGCGGTTTTGCCATGGAACTCAAGAGTTTGAGTCGCGACCTTATCGCCCTTCCAACTTCTATCTGCTTTGATGTTAAATAAGTTATTGCTGTTGCCCAAAGAGTTCTTAACCATTTTAGAACCCCAACCCGTTTCAAGGGCAGCTTGTGCCAATAGAAGAGACGAGTCCACACCAAGCGCACTTGCCGCTTTTTCCGCGTAAGGCTTCATTGAGGTCACAAACGATTCTGGAGAATCAAAGGATACTGGCTGTTTTGCTGCTTGCGCAGGTTGAACGTCTGACGCTCGCTCTTCCGAACGGCCTGAATATTGCGGTCTTTGCAATGAAGCATCAAAGCCTTCACTGCGAACCTTCTCTTCAGACGTATCGCTTGCTTGGCCAGCGCTTAGTTGAGCCACGATCATATCTGCAAGACCTAATGAACCTGAAGCGCTTAACTCACTCGCCATTTGGTCATCTTGCATCTGACGATAGAACTGCTCGTTCTGGCTGTTCAACATATCCGACTTAAAGCTCGAGTTAGCATCGCGCATTGACTTAAACAACATCGAGGTGAAAATCGATTCAAACTGTTTTGCCGCCGCGGTTAATGCTTCTTTCTCGCTACCTTCTTCACCGTTTACCGCTTGTTGACGAAGACGGTCTAAACTACCGATGTCGTGAATAAAGCCGATGTCATTGTTATTCTTAATCATGCTTTATTCCTTAGATAATGATCAATTGGCCTTCAATCGCACCCGCTTGTTTCAGTGCTTGAAGGATTGCCATTAAATCAGAAGGTGCAGCGCCCACTTCATTGACTGCGCGTACCAAATCGTCCAGCGTTAGGCCAGGTTCAAATTTGAACATCTTACCATCGCCTTCCGTGATTTCGATATCAGAATCAGGGACCACTACCGTTTGGCCACCAGAGAATGCATTCGGTTGGCTTACGTTTAGATTTTCTTTAATTGCAACCGTCATACCACCGTGGGTGACCGCCGCCGCTTTTAGGCGAACGTGCTTACCAACCACAATCGTACCTGTACGAGAGTTGACGATGATTTTTGCAGAGCCTTCAGCAGGGTCGAACTCGATGTTTTCGATAGCCGACAAGAATGCTACACGCTGGCTGATTTCACGCGGTGCACGAACTTTTACTGAAGTTGCGTCTACCGCTGAAGCCATTTGTGGGCCTAGGAAATTATTAACCGCATCAGCCATACGCTGAGCCGTTGTGAAATCTGATTGGATTAGGTTGAAGGTGATGTAGTCACCACGACCGAATGGCGTTGGGATCTCTTGTTCAACCGTCGCACCGCTAGAGATGATACCAACGTTAGGGTTGTTACCGACAATCTTAGAACCGTCGTTACCTTGTGCACTAAAGCCACTTACCACCAAGTTACCCTGCGCGACCGCATACACTTGACCGTCTAGACCTTTCAAGAAGGTCTGTAGCAAGGTACCACCACGAAGGCTTTTTGCTGAACCGATAGAAGAAACGGTTACGTCAACTTCTTGGCCTTGCTTAGAGAATGCTGGCAGTTCAGCAGTCACAATAACAGCCGCGACGTTTTTGGTTTTTGGCTTAGTGCCGGGCGGCAATTGGATGCCAAAATTTTGCAGCATTGCGTTAAATGTTTGATCGGTAAAGGGAGTTGTCTCACCAGTACCCGGCAAGCCCGTGACCAAACCATAACCGACAAGTTGGTTACTACGAACACCCGCCACTTTTGCCACGTCTTTGATTCGCGCAGCATGGGCACTGGTGGCAAGAAATAGCATGCCGAATAGTACGAGTGTCAGTTTTTTCATTGAGTAACCTGTCTGTATTGCTTTAATTTATAATAGCTTAGCTAAATGTGGCTCAGTGATAGAGGCTGTCAGTATGTCGTCGTCCTATCAAGCTCTACAGAGATACATTAAAGAATCGTGCCAAGAATCCAGGCTCTTGCATATCTTTCTGCACGCCCGTGCCCGAGTACTGAATTCGTGCGTTAGAAACACGGTTTGAAGCGATGGTATTTTCAAAATCAATATCATCAGGACGGATGGTGCCGCTTAGGCGGATATACTCATCGCCTGTGTTCAGTGTCATCCACTTCTCACCACGAACCACTAGGTTGCCATTGGCTAATACTTCGATCACTTCTACGGTGATATAGCCGCTGATGCTGTTACTTTGGTTGGCTGACGCATCACCAGCGAAGGTATTGGTGTTGCTCAGATCGTAAGAGAAGTTGTACTTATCGATCGTCAGCTCTTGACCACCAACAGCCAGCGGCTCCATCGATGCATCATTCGACTTAGACATGTCTGCGTTGGCTTTTTTGGTCGCTCGAGTATTCTCATCTAGCGCTACAGTGATGATGTCACCAATACCACGAGGCTTTGAATCGTCATACATGCTGCCAATGTGGTTCACATTAAACAGTGAGCCCGTTGCCGCTGCATAATGCTCTGGCTTCTGCTTGGGGTTGATTGGCGCCCATGCAGGGTCACCAGCAATTGGATCGGTTCGCCCACGAAGCGTGTCGATAATTCCTGAACTTTCTTCTGCCGACTTATCGCCTTCAACCGCATCAACCACTGTGGTCGCGTTCTCTTGTGCTGGCGTCTCAATTGGATCCAGTACTGTACAACCAGTCATCGAAGCTAACAGGGCTAAACAAAAAATACGTTTCATGGCGATATACTCTCAGCAGGCAGTGGTAAATGGGTCAATTAGCAAAAACAGATAGATTAATTAAAAAAGTAAACGGCGAATAAACCAATTACAGCTGTTGGTTAACAAAGCTCATCATCTTGTCTACTGACGAGATAACTTTCGAATTCATTTCGTATACACGCTGAGCTTCAATCATGTTTACCAGCTCTTCGGTTACGTTTACGTTCGATGTTTCTAGCATCGATTGGCGGATGTTACCCAGGCCATCAAAGCCCGGTACACCCTCTTGTGGGTCGCCACTCGCGCCAGTTGGCAAGTAAAGGTTTTGACCTACTGGCTCTAGACCACCTGGGTTTACAAAGTCAGTAATGGTAATTTGACCAACCACGACGTTGTTTTGCTCGCCACGTAGACGAACCGATACTTCACCGTCGTTACCAACCGTTACCGAGATCGCGTCTTCAGGAATCACAATTTCTGGTTGTAGAGGATAACCTTGGCCCGACGTTACGATCGCGCCTTCACCGTTCAGTGTGAACTGACCATTGCGGCTGTAACCTGTTTCACCGTCTGGCATTTCAACTTGGAAGAAACCGTCGCCTTCAATCATCATGTCTAGGCTGTTAGATGTCGTTTGTGCGTTACCGTGAGTGTGCACTTTTTGAGTCGCGACGACCTTAGAACCAGCACCCAGCATCAAACCACTTGGCAGCTCAGTATTCTGAGACGATTGACCACCCGGTTGATTAATATTCTGGTAGAACAGATCTTCAAATACAGCGCGGCTCTTTTTAAAACCAATGGTCGAGGCGTTGGCAAGGTTGTTCGAAATCGTTGAGATATTGGTTTGTTGGGCGTCTAAACCCGTTTTACTTACCCATAATGCTGGATGCATAGCAATGTCCTTTAAATTCTATTAGCTCATACGAAGCAGTGAATCAGACGACTTGTCCATTTCCTCTGCTGTGCTCATCATTTTGACCTGCATTTCAAACTGACGTTGTAAGTCAATTAGGCTGGTCATTTCACCTACGGCATTTACGTTACTGCCTTCGATAGCACCTTTTAGCAACGTTACCGCTGCATCTGCTTCGTATGCCTGATCTGGGTTTTTCGAACGGAATAGACCATTCGTGTCTTTAAACAAACTTTGGTTGTCTGGACGTACAAGCTTAATACGATCAACCACGGCCAATTCTTCAGCTGGAGCGCCTTGAGGAATCACCGAAATCGTACCGTCTGTACCAATTTCTACTTTGCTGATTGGGATTGGCAGCGTGATTGGTGCATCGTTTTCACCAAGCACTAAGTGACCGCTTGCGTTGGTTAGTAAACCGTTTTGGTCAACCCTTAGGTTACCGTTACGTGTTAAACCTTCACGGCCAGTATTGTCCATCACTGAAATCCAACCATCACCTTGAATGGTAACGTCTAGATCTCGGCCAGTAGTAACCACACTACCCTGAGCGAAATTATGACCCGGACGCTCTGTCATGCTGAAAACACGAGTAGGCATGCCTTCGCCATACGCTTGCATTGAACGTGCCTGTGCTAAATCAGCACGGAAACCCGTTGTACTTACGTTGGCAAGGTTGTTTGCACGTAGCTGCAAAGCTTGCATATTTTGCTTAGCGCCACTCATGGCAAGAAACAGTGCGCGATCCATAATTTTGCTCCAAAAATCATCTTCTGGGGCTAATAAAGCAAACACTGTGCCAATATTTTTAACTGTTATTTATCAATAATTTAAATAGAAAACAAACGAAGATGGGTGATCGTCAAAGGATCATTGAGGAATAATTGTTGCCAGAGGCATTACCGGGCGGCAATAGGGGCGGCAAATAAGAAGACAAACAACAATACCCAATTCAATAACATTGAATTGGGTATTCGCAGATGATTCAAACGCTCGAAACGATTAACGAATCTGAAGAATATTCTGTTGTAGCTGGTTGTGTACTTCTAGAGAACGCGAGTTCGCTTGGAAGTTACGTTGAGCAGAAATCAAATCAACCAGTTCTTGAGTCATATCGATGTTCGACTGCTCTAGCGAGCCGTTGTTGATGCTACCAAATGAACCTTTGTTCGATTCACCCCAGATCTTGTCACCAGAGTCGTTGGTAGAATCCCATTGAGTACCGCCTTTCTTATCCAGACCTTGCTCATTTGGTACACGAACCAAGCCTACACGGCCAAGCATCACGTTTTCACCATTTGAGTAAGTACCTAGAACACTGCCGTACTCATCGAAATCGATTTTTGTTAAGAAACCTGTTGTCGCGCCATCTTCATCAAACTTAGTCAATTCAAACGGAGCGGCAAACTGAGTTGACGAATCTAGACCAAACTTAAGCACTTGAGTTGGATCAGCACCGTTCAAGTCAATTGGGTTCGCGCCAGCACCCAGTGGTTCCGAGTTAATCGGCTGACCATTGTTTAGGCTTGCTAACGTACCGTCATTGTTGAACTTCATTGTGTGACCAACATGACCTTGTGCATTCGTCGCATCACCACCAGTAATGTTGACCGGCTTTTCACCGTTCTCATCTGACATGGTGTAGTACGTTTGCCAAGTGTTTGGTTGAGTCTGATCTTTGAGGTAGTAAGTCGTTAACTTGTAAGACTGACCCATAGAATCGTATACCGTCGAAGACGTTGCACGGTTATAAGTATCAGCATCTTTGAAGTTAAATGCAGCCGGGTCTTTAAGATCACCGTTTGCAGGAAGGTTAACCCCTACTTCAATGTTTTCTGTCTGTTTTGGTTTACCAAACTCAGCAGGAATGTCGAGAGGCTTTGGCGCATAAGAAAGAACTTCCCCCGAGTTTGGATCAACATCGTAACCTAAAAGAAACTCATCATTAGCGGTAACCATGTAGTTGTCTTTGTTTAGGTGAAATGCACCATTACGCGTTAATTCGTTAATCTCTGGCACCATGCGGTCTTTAGATACTGCAAAGAAACCTGTACCACTTACACGTAAGTCCATTGGGTTGTTCGTATAAATACTTGAACCTTCGTGGAACTGTTGCGCCACTTGGCTAGCTTGCGCACCGCCACCTGCCGTCGTTTTTGCGTTAGTGAACAACGAGCTTGAGTAAACATCACCAAACTCGGCACGAGACTCTTTAAAGCCAAATGTGTTCGCGTTCGCAATGTTGTTACTGGTTGTATTAAGGTCTAATTGTGCAGCGGATAGGCCGCTTAAAGCTACATATGACATTCCATTATTCTCCTAATCTATCTAGCTAGCATAGTCACTCAATAAAGAGCTACGCTTTACCAACTTCTAGTACTTCAGCAAGTCGTACTGGCGATGTGAAACCAGCCAGATTGAGTAGTACGTTGCCATCGCCCTTACCAAGAAGCACACTGTTCACGTTCGCATAACTGGAAACTTGGAACTCTGTGTTCTCGCCATCCAGCAAACCCGACGCTTTCACGTTGTATTTACCGGCCGGCAATGGGTTACCGTCTTCGTCTTTTCCGTCCCATTCAACACGTGTATCACCAGATGGTTTAGAGCCGATATCAAATGTGCGAACCAATTGGCCAACTTCGTTCTCAACACGGACCATTACATTGTCCATTGCCTGAGGAAGCTTAACCATTGCCGCCATACCGCCATCACCGGGTTTTACACCTGCCGCACCAGGAACCAATACATCACGCCCAACTAAAGAGGAGGCCTGAAGAGCTTGGTTAGAGGTCATTGATGAATTCAAGCTTTCAAACTGTGTATTCATTTTGCCAATGCCATCTACGGTCGCAAATGAAGCCATTTGCGCAATCATCTGGTCATTGCTAACCGGCTTGAAAGGGTCTTGTTGTGCTAGTTGCTTAGTCAACAAAGATAAGAAGTCTTCTTGTTTAAGATCCTGCTTACCTGTTGTTTCGTCGGGCTTTTTAGCGCCATCTTGAAGACTCTTCAGCTGGTCAACATAGGACAAGCCGCTTTGACCAACATTGTTGTTGATTCCAGCCATGTGCTACCTCCTTATCCTTATTGACCCATCTGCAGCGTACGCAGCAGCATTTGTTTACTCGAGTCAGCAACCTGTACGTTTGTTTGGTACGCACGTGATGCCGAAATCATGTTTGCCATTTCTTCCATAACGTTGACATTAGGCTTGTAGATATAGCCTTCGTTGTTCGCTAATGGGTGATCCGGGTTGTACTCCGCGCTTAGCGGCTTATCGCTTTCCACAATACCTAATACTTTCACAGGCACAGTGTGACCACTGTTGCGTGCTTTATTTAACTCAGCGCCGAACACTGCGTGACGAGCCTTGTAAGTTTCTTCAGCAGAACTACTTACACTGTCCGCGTTCGCAAGGTTGCTCGAGGTCGTATTTAGACGAACAGATTCAGCACTCATCGCAGAACCAGTCACATTGAATACATTGAATAAACTCATCTAATTATTCCCCTTTAATCGCTTTAGTTAAATTCTTGAACTTACTTCCTAAGAAGTCGAGAGAGGCTTGATGCCTAATTTGGTTTTGCATGAAAAGGTTTCTTTCCAAATCCAAATCAACCGTGTTGCCATCTCCTGTATCAGGTTGGGTAGGAATGCGATACTTCGTTTCCCCGTTCACCGTTGTTGAGGCAGAAATGTGCCGACCATCTGTACGGCTAAGACCAATGCTTGCCCCAGAACTTGCCGCTTGCAGTGATTTCTTAAAGTCTAATCCCTTTGCTTTATACCCAGGCGTGTTTGCTTGCGCGATATTGGTGGAAAGCACCTCAGCGTTACGCTCACGTACACCAACTGTGTGCTGGTGAATGCCCAAAGCATTGTCAAAAGAAATAGCCATGTAAACCTCAACTCAAGAACTGACTGTTATGAAATAACCAAAGCAATATATATACCAACTTTTGAAACAAGGCGGTCTATCAATGCTTTTACAGGTTACTCGTGGGTAAACTTGCAATAAACAAGCCAAAAAATAGAGTAAATTGGAATGTCACTCTGACTTAAAGATATAGCTTAAGCAGGAAAAAGAAAACCCAGCACTTGGCTGGGTTTTAAATTTAGACGGTAACCTTACACCTAATATCGGTGCCGCTCGTTACTTTAATTTGTAGATGATGCCTGGATTACAGCGAACCATTTCAAAACGATCCGTTAAGCCTGTTAGTGATTCCGACGCACCTAATAGCAGGTAACCACCTGGGTTGAGGCTATTTGCCATCTGGTTAAGTACCTTTGACTTCATATCAGGTGAGAAGTAGATCAGCACGTTACGACAGAAAATGATGTCGAACTTGCCTAACAATGCATAGCTGTCCATCAAGTTCTGAGGGCGGAAGTTCACCATGCGCTTGACGTTATCTTTCACTTTCATACGGCCATCGCCCGCATCTTCAAAGAAAGTACGACGGCGCTCTGGAGAAAGTCCACGTCCCAATGCAAGGTTGTCGTAAGCGCCAGTGCGGCACATATCCAACATACTTGCTGAGATGTCAGTTGCGGTAATCGATACATTTGGCAGCATACCTGGCTTACGAGCTTGAGTTTCAAGAATCGTCATTGCCATTGAGTATGCTTCTTGGCCTGAAGAGCTTGCCGCAGACCAAATCTTAATAGGACGTTTATTTGCCGCTATTTCCGGTAGAAGCTTATCCGCAAGCACAGCAAACGGGTAAGTATCACGGAACCAAAGTGTCTCGTTCGTCGTCATGGCATCGACAGCAGCCACACGCAGCTCACGGTTTCGACCTGTTACTACATCTCTCAACAAATCAGACAAAGAAGCTAACTTAAACTTCGTTACTAATGGGCTTAGACGACTGCGCACTAAATACTGCTTGCTGTCACCTAATACAATGCCACATTGAGATTCTAAGAAACGGCTGAAATCGCGATACTCTTGATCACTTATTGTTATAGCAGTCATTAATGTCTCTTTTAGTTAGTTAACGCAGCTTTTACAGCTGCACCAAGCTCATCTGGGTTGAATTTAGCGATGAAGGAGTTAGCTCCAACACGCTCAACCATGGCTTGGTTAAATACACCACTCAACGATGAGTGTAAAATTACGTATAAATCTTTAAGTTCGGCGTGACGACGAATCTCAGCAGTCAGCGTGTATCCATCCATTTCTGGCATTTCGATATCAGAAATCACCAATGAAATCTGATCGTAAATACTGCCTTCTGATGACATCTGCATCAGCTTCTCATAGGCTTCTTTACCATCCTTCACCGAGATAACTTCAAAACCAATCGACTCAATAGCACGCTGAACCTGCTTACGAGCAACGGTCGAGTCATCAGCAATCAAGATGCGGCGAACCAGTTCTTTCTCTTGTTCTACTTTCGCAATATCTTCAGCAATCTTGCTATCCATTGTTTCATCAACAGGAGAAATTTCTGCAAGGATCTTCTCAACATCAAGAATTTCTACCAATTCATTATCAATGTTGGTTACCGCTGTCAGGTAGTTAGCTCTACCTGCGCCATCTGGCGGCGGAAGAATCGATTCCCAGTGCATGTTAATAATGCGCTCAACTGAACTTACCAAGAAACCTTGAATGGTTCGGTTAAACTCAGAGATAACCACAAAACACTTTTCAATATCCGTTGTAGGACGGCCACCAATCGCTAAGCTCAAGTCGATCACAGAGATCGTTTGGCCACGAATGTGTGCTACACCTTTAACCAGTGGGTTCAAGTTTGGCATCTTTGTCAGCTTAGGGCATTGCAGCACTTCTTTTACTTTAAAGACATTAATGCCGTAACGCTGACGCCCCATTAGGCGAAAGGTTAGTAATTCTAATCGGTTTTGACCGACGAGTTGCGTACGCTGATTCACCGAATCAAGAATACCCGTCATGAGCTCATCTCCATATCAAACTTTTTTGTATAAAAAGTGTTAGTCTACTGCAGGCTACGAACCACCAGAGAAACGGAATGACGTATTATAAAACAAATTTGCCACCTCTTTCCATAGCAATGTGTAGAGCTACTTTTAAAACTGTCGCTAAGTTTATCGGCATTTTATCAATATTGTTTAGTTTTTTTGTACAAGCTGCGACCCCAGAACAAATTGAGATGATTCAGTCTGCAGCGGAGCAACATATCCTTGATACAGTTGAGCAGCCACAAGGTGGCGAACTCTTTGTTAATTCAGCAAATGTTGACTCAAGAATCAAAGCGACAGACTGCCCAGTGCCTTTAGAGACCAGCGCTTCAACGACCACCAATACCCGCAGCAGTATTACGGTTTTAGTGCAATGTGTTCCTGATGAGTGGCGAGTTTATGTACCGGTGCGCCTTTCGATGTCGGTGCCTCTTGTCACCACCACTCGCTCACTCGCGAGAGGCGAAATCGTCGGTCAATACGATGTCACCACCGCTATGATTTCTCTTAACAAGTTTCGTCGCCAAGGTTTCACAGCTCCACATCAGGTCATCGGCGCTAAGGTAAAAAAGAACCTAAGACCGGGCGATGTTGTAGAAAGAGGTGATATCTGTGTCGTGTGCCGAAACGAGAAGGTTATCATACAGGCAGTAAAAGGTGGCATGACCATTACCACCAAAGGAACTGCGCTTACCGATGGCTCTATGGGTGATCAAGTAAGAGTGAAAAATGATAAATCACAGCGTATAATTGAAGGGATTGTTACCAGCATGTCTGAAGTCACGGTTTACTTTTAACTCTTTACTTCTAAATTGACGGTATCGTTAGCGATTTCACCCTCAACTCTAACGCCAAATATAACGGCTGCGGTGTTTTGTCCCTTTTCGACTATTGAGCTAAAAATTGCTAAAGTATTCGAACCCTTGGTCGATATTGACTGTACAGGTTCCCATTTTTGAAGAAAAAGGCTTAACTATGGCAGGCATTGATAATATTCGTTCAGGGCAAACCCTAACGACCACTAACCGATCAGCAGTACGCTCTGATTCTAGTTCTGAGGCATCACGCTCTGATGTATCAACTAAATCACCAGCAAGCAAAGATGCGGTTTCACTGAGCCAACAAGGCAAAGCGATTGGTCAGCTCCACCAAGATATGGCAGCACAGCCAAGCTTTGATTCTGTGAAAGTAGCAGCGATCAAAGAAGCAATTGCGAATGGTTCATACACTGTCGATCCAGAGAAACTGGCTGACAACATGATCAAGTTCGAAGATGAATTAAAAGGCCTTTAAGAAAACACTAACTTTTCATTGAAGTTATTGTCTTAAAGTACTCGAGGTTATGAATAGGTTTACGTTATGGCGGCACTAGCAGATTTAGTTAATTTTCAACTTCAAAATGCCAAAGCCTTATCTGAATTACTAAGTTCAGAGAAAACCGCTATTACGAGCCGACAATCAAACGATATTGAGCGAATCGCCAAAGAAAAAGTGGTCCTAGTTGAACAACTAAGATCAACCGATCAGCGAATCGCAGCCCATACCAATATCTCAGAACTGACCGAGAACCCTGAACTTGCTCAGTTAGTCACTAAGATCCAGTCGATAGTGCACGATTGCCAGCAAGCGAACCTTGTTAATGGCGAAGCCTTGAATCGAGCACACCTTAGCTTCAAAAAACTCAGCAATATGATGCAGCAAAGCCACGGCAAAATTGGCATGACCTACAATGCCGGTGGTCAAACGCATACTATCTCTACGCTGGGAACCAACGTAAAAGCCTAGTTAAGTTAACTCTTCCTCTTCAGTAATACCCCTTGTTAACCGTTTATCTGTATCTCAGACTATTCCTGTCGTTATCTTTTATTAAAACACCTAATCAGCCTTTGAACGCCCTGACAAAATCGATAAACAAAAAAGCGGCAAGTATTTTCATACTTGCCGCTTTTACATTCATATTAGTTATTGGTTGCCGATACGCCATCTGGAAAACGAAAGCAGCCAATATAACTGGATAGTCCTATCGCTAGACGCCCCTTGGGCTAGAACAGCGTTTGTTGTCTCTTTTCAGGTACAGGTTGAACTTCACCGTAATTACGTAGCTGTTCCATCTTACGGATATCAAGCTGAAGCTCAGTAACATAGCTATCGCCCACAGGGTAGCTGCGTACCACTTCTGCACCGCGGATTACGCCATCAACCGCACCAGAAGTACGTTCCGTACCAAGGCGTTGATCTTCCAACTCTGCCCGACCACTCACTCGCATGCCGTAAACCTGTTCAGCAAGCTCACGATAAGCATCGATCTTAGAGGCTCTCATCGCGCGGATACGTCTCTCTTCGTCGTTACGACCTTTCTGCTCACTGATACTCGCATAGCCAACAGCCACTAAGAAATCATCAGGTCTCATGCTCTGCAATGGCTGACAGCCAACAAGCAATAAAGCGGCAACAACAAACATTAACTTCTTCATCTCGAACTCCTAAGGGCGAAGAATAACAGTATAAGGCTGACTGATCGTTGGATCGGAACGAATGATCACGCCATCTTGAGTTCGAATACTGTTTAGAGTATCTAGGTCACGACCAATACGGTCTGCAGGCAAGAAGCCTTGTGCCGTCGCCACGACAATGCGAGTTTGCATGCCAACAACACGAGCATTGACTAACACACCACCTTCTTGGCGAAGCATAGTGCCTGTCAGTACGTACTGTACGTCTTGTTCTTGAGCTAAGTCTTTCCAATCGCGGCTTAACGCAAAGTCACCTTGATGAGTCACTTGAATAGAACCTGTTGTTTTGAAATCAACAACCTTGAAGCCACGACGCTGAAACTGATGAATGAAACCTTCTGATACCGAGTTTCCTAGCCAGTTCGTTGTGTCCATGTGTTGCAGGTCAACAAACGACGTAATCGCTATCGGAGTTCTTGCTGAGATACTCGTATTCGAAATGATCAGATCTTCGGTCATACTTTCCACGAAGAAATCCATGGTATGACGAGGGCTATCCATCAACATAAACTGACTGCCTGAATATTCAGACTTGCCGTTATAGATTGGCGAATAAGCGCATGAGGTCAACAACATGACACTCATTACTACGAGCCATTTTTTCATTCTCTTATCTCCAGATAGGTTTAGTGCTCCCTGTTCCAATATGTTCTCACCATTATTCTTTTCAATGGATTACAATGTTGGAACAGTCTTTGCTTTTCATTAATGGTTCAGATTAAGAAAAACGCACTTAAGTCAGCTTCAAGCTTATAGTTATTTGTTAAGCAATATTTATACCCAACTGGTAACGAATAGATGAAAAAAATAATTTCTTACTTATTTTCAATAAGTTCACTGATAACCATAAGCTTCAGTGCTCATGCCTCTTGGTATGAAGTTACCGGTACCGCAGCCATCGTATCCTCAGAGGAAACGGCAAGGGTTCATGCTCTGGAAGACGCGGTATATAAAGCGATCCAGTTCTCAGGTGCTGATATTGGTAGTATCTCCAACCTCACGCCGTACCTCGACGCAAACAAGAAAGAGTTTCAATTTACCAATCATGAAGTGCGCTACATCTTGGTAGAGAAAGAGAAAAAACGCAGTGGCAATATAATGATCACCGCAAGGATCGATATCTATCCTTCGGCAAATGCTTGCCATGAGAGCCAATACAAGAAGACATTTTTAGTCGGCAACATTGATGTGACCTCCCCTCAGCAAGCTGTAATGGGCAGAATCTATAACATTGGTGATGATTTTGGCCATGTCGTGGACCGACAGCTGGCGCAAGAGTCTCGCAGCTTTGTTTCCGTTGGCACGACCAATTACGATATCGACAAGCGTCGACCAGAGGTGATCAAGATGATCGCCCAAGACACTGGCGCGCAGTACATCATTGGTGGCGACATTACCGATTTAACCGCGACCATCGAATCCAAGCTTTTGAAAGACGACATCATCAATCGTCAGTTTGCGTTAGAGATGCAAGTCTTCGATGGTAAAACAGGACATCAGGTTTACAACCGTAGCTATCGTGAAGTGGCAAAGTGGCCATTTGCTAAGACCAGTGAAGTGGACACCCGCAGTGCTCGTTTCTGGGCATCAACCTACGGCAGTATGATGCTGCGTGTTAGCCGCAATATTATGTTGGACTTGGAATCTGAAGTGTCATGTAAGATCACGCTTCCAGAGGTGGCAGCGGTATTTGGTAACACGGTGACCATTGATTTAGGTCGAATGCATGGTGTTCAACAAGGTGACAAACTGCAACTGTGGCACACAGGTTCGTTTATCGACCAACGCGGCTTGCCACGTAATAAGGTATCTCAAAGCGATATCACACTGACCGTTTCTCGCGTTTATGAAAACGAAGCAGAACTGACGATCGACCAACCAAGCCTTGCTGGAAGCATTCAAATTGGTGATGTGATGCAGAAAATCATGTAGTTAGCGACACGCCCGCCTCACAGTTTCTAATAAAGCCTTAGCACTTTTGTTAAGGCTTTATTTTTTTTCATGGGTATTAGTTTCGGTTTTGCAGTATTTGGCGTAATCTTATTAATAACATAATCATCACTTAGCAAACTATGAGTCAGAATAATCTAATTGGTGCTACCGGTTACCGCTTTATCTCGAAAGGTAAAACCGCTTTTAAGATCCACATTCATACTCCCGAAGATACGGTGTTGCATCGGTCGGTCGGTTTTGTTCGTATGGGTGAAGACAAAGCACTGAAGAAAACCATTAAATTAAGAGATGAACTGGGCAGACAGCTATGGGGCAAATTTTGGCCCAAAGTCCTCAAAGAGCCCTACCTGATGACGCGCCTGCCTCATAGTCTAGAACCCAAAATTGTATTCAAACCAAATCCAACTCAGAGTGATCCCGAACACCGCGACGAATGCTACATCGCTAAGTGGCGTGTATTCTCTGAGAATGGTGACTACAAGTACAAAACCAAGGTATGTTCAATCAGAAAGCACGGCAGACTTGCCGCTTATAGCCAAACCAAACGTGCGCTGCTTGATGCTCACAAAGACGTAATTGATCTACTTATATTTATGGGACGATTGAACAGCATCGACTTAAAATAGGCTTAAATCCGATTAAGCTGACCGCCCATATTTTTCAGATACAAAAACAGCCGCACATTGCGGCTGTTTTTAATTTATGACGATCCATCGTGGCAATTTAGAGTATTGCTACATACAAAATCGATTACCTAGTTTCGGCATATCTCAGCCAGTGTCGCCAATCGGCGCTTAGACTCTTTCACATAAGGGTTGGCTTGATCCCATGCGTAACCCGCCAGAATTGAGCACACCATCTGCTTAATCTTTGGATTTGGATCTTGATAGAAAATCACATCCTGCAAAGTACCTGAGTACCACCCCTCAACATACGTTCTAAAGGTGTTTACACCAACCATCAAAGGAGCGGCATAATCGCGTTCCCAATCTACCTTCTCACCGTTAAGTTGCTTTTCGACACACTCAACCGCAAACTGTGCCGACTTCATCGCAATCGTCACGCCTGACGAGAACACCGGGTCAAGGAACTCGCCGGCATTGCCAAGCAACGCGTACTTATCCGTCGCCAAATGTTTTACATTGGCAGAATAGCCACCAATTTCACCCGCAGGGTTTGGATACTCGGCGCTTGCCAGTATCTCAGCCAAGCCCGGCTCTTCCGCTGCCAGCTGTTTAATTGCAGCAATCTTGTCTTCTGGATAGGACTCAAAGAACTTAGGCTCTCCTACGACACCAAACGAAGAGACACCGTTACTAAACGGGATCAACCAATACCAAACATCAGGGTTGGTTGGATGCACAGAGATAAGAATTTTATTTCGGTCATATTCAAGATCGGTATCCACCTCTGCAATATGATCGTTAATGTGCGTAAAAATAGCTTTGCGTGGAGGGAGCGATGACGGCTCTGCCAAGTTAAGCATTTTTGGTAGCACTCGACCAAAACCACTGCCATCCAGAACGTATTGCGCTTCTATCTGATAACGCTCTCCACCCAGCACTTGTACATCTAAAATGGTGCTGTCGTCGGTGAAATTAATGCCCATTAACTCATGTTGGTAATCAATGCAGACACCCTGCGCCTCAGCCGTATCTGCCAAAACCTTATCAAAGGCACCTCGCTGAACCTGAAACGTAGTTCCAGGGCCAGAAGAGAACTTGTCTTCAAAATTAAACGCCGTATAAACGCCATTTTTGCGAAAGGCAGCGCCATCTTTGTATTGGAAGTTAGCGTTGATCACTGCGTCAGTCATCCCAGCCTGTTCAATCACTTCCATACAAGCTGGTAATAGGCTTTCACCAATAGAAAAGCGAGGGAATACGCTCTTTTCAATCACTCGAACATCGATGCCTTTTTTATGAAGTAAAGACGCAGCAATAGACCCTGATGGCCCAGCTCCGATGATCACCACTTGAGTTGATAGTTTTTTCATTATTTAAGCCATGTTTGTTATTTTTATTGCGCGCCAGCTTTCAATTCAAGAAGCGTGTGACCAAGACCGATATCGTCGGTGCGAGTTACCACTTCAAAGCCCGCTTCTTCAACGATCTCTAAGAAATCTTCACTGCGGTAAAAACGGCTGTTGCCATTGGCCAAGCAGGTAAAGTAGAGAGACGTCGCGTTTAAGCTATAAGAAGCCGCATCGTATTTCTGTGCATCCCAAAACAGTTCAAGGATATAGACAGTCGCGTCTTCTGACATATGAGAGCGAACGCGCTTTAATATGCTCAGAATCTCCATTGGCGAGAAACAATCAAGGAACTGACTCATCCACCAAACATCCGCGCCCGTTGGCAGAGTTTGCTGTTTATCGAGCATATTCGCTGGGAATGGCGTGACTCGCTCTTGATGACCATGCTTTGCCGCGTTTGCCATTGCCATTTCTAGCTGCTGTGGCAAATCAACAATCGTCACCTCAACGTCCGCATCATGGTTGCAGCATTGCATCGCCCACTTACCCGTGTTGCCGCCGATATCCACCAGCGACTTAGGTTTCTTGCTGAAGACTTTTTCAAGTAACACAGGGAACGAGCGATCCGAATAGAAGTGATCAAACTTGAACCAACTCTCTTTTGCTTTTTCTGGCAATTGAGACAAGCCTTGGTAAATGGTTTCCCAATCACCCAACTCTTTCAAGCCTGCAGGTGTCCCTTCTTCAATCGCTTCTGTTAGATGCATCATCGCGGCATAACAAACATCGGCTGTGAAATCCATGTTTGCGTTAGTCATACCATCATGCAGAAGGTAGAAACCAAGGTTAGCCATTTTGTAGTTAGGCTTTTCCCAAGTCACAATATGAGCACTTAACGCCATATCGAGCAGGACTTTCACGCCGTACTCAGAGACACCGGTCGATTCAGAGATAGACTCTGCTGGTAAACCCTCGTTGCCCGCGTCATCTAACGCTTTCAAAATGCCTAAATCACGAAGTGTACGAGCAGTATGAAAAACAATCGGAGCGAAAGACAATTTCTGCGCTTCTGTTTTTGCTTCTAATGCGTTGAATGGATCTAATTTATATTCCGACACGAAAAACCTAACTTTAAATAATAGAGAGTTACTCAGCTGCCATTTGCGCAAGCTTACGTTTAATATCAACGTTTAAGTTATTAACCCAACGGTTGTAATTACGGTGTATTTCACCATCGTCGTACTTCAAATTCTCTGATTCAACGTAAAGAATAGAGTAAAACTTATCACTATAAGGAATTTCAACCACAGCGTGGTGCGAACGAACATACAATTCAGCGCGGATCAAACCAGGCTTTATTTCTGAAACCAACCAGCCTCGATTTTCAGCAGATTCAGAAATAGCTGATTTAACCTGTTTACTTTGAAGATTCAGTGCAACTGGAGTATCCTCAACATTCATTACAGGTTGGACGCGTCCACATCCTGCAAGAACGAATATGAATAACATTGAAACTGCTATTTTTAGTAATTTCATTTAAATTCCTTATCTGTGTTTATTTATAAGCGCGCATAGTATTTAGTTAGACTCAAAGCAAATCAATACTCTATGTCAAATCAATCCCAATTAATGTCGTTTAATATTGAGAAATGGTCTGCAAATTCGGCTGGTCTCAATTCTGTTGCCCAATGGCAAGCGTGGAGCACTAATTTAGATTGGCCACAAGATGGCTCAACTGAATTTAAAGCGATCCCACCGATGATGCGCCGCCGAATGAGCCTACAAAGTAAATTGGCCGTTCAAACTGCATTGACACTCTTAAAAGACAACTCGATTGATTATCTGGTTTTTGCCAGTCGACATGGTGAACTGCACCGAACCGCAACCTTGATCCAGTCGATATTGGAAGGTGATGATGCCTCGCCAATGGCGTTTTCACAGTCCGTGCATAATACAGCTGCAGGGTTAACTACCATCGCAGCGAAAGCACCAATCCCTCTGACCTCTATTGCGGCCGGCCAAGATACTTTCCACAACGCTCTGATCGAAGCTTATCTTTACCTACATCAGTACCCGTCACATCGTGTACTCGTCATTGACTTCGACCAGCCTTTGCCTGAGCTTTACCAAGAATACGAAACACAAGACTATACGGATTATGCTCTGGGCTTAGTGCTCAGCGTTGGCAGTGAATATTCTATTACTAGAACAGTAGAAGCCAACCAAGCACCTTCCGTGTTACCACAAGGGCTACAAACGCTCCAACATATCTTATTGGGCGCAAATAAGTGGGCTATTGCTGGCAAGCACCAAACTTGGTCTTGGGTAAATAACACCGAGACAGGTCCACAATCATGAGCAAAATCGACCAATATTGGCGAGTATTCGCGACAGGGCTGTGCTTTACCATCTTTGGTCTAGGTGGCTTAGTATTAAGCTTCTTAATCTTACCCACTATCGCGCTAACGACTTCCAACACCATTAAAAGAGAGCTTAAAGCACAGCGATTGATTCGTTTCTCATTCAACGCCTTTTGCCAAATCATGAAGTTCACCGGAGCAATCGATTACCGAATTGATGGTGCAGAACTACTGCGTAACGACCGTAACTGCATTATCGTCGCCAACCACCCAAGTTTGATTGACTATGTGCTGATCGCCTCTCAACTTCCTCAATGTGATTGCCTCGTCAAAGCGGCCATTTGGGAAAACCCTTTTATGAAAAGGATTGTCAAAGCGGCAGGTTATATACCGAACCAAGCCCCTGACGATCTTTTAGAGCGCTGTGAAGAACGCTTCTCACGTGGCAATGTCATGCTGATTTTTCCCGAAGGAACTCGCACAACGCCAGGAATTGAACCATCCTTACAGCGTGGGGCGGCACAAATCGCGACTCGAACACAAACCGATTTACGCGTGATTCATATTACGGTTTCTCCGACATTCTTAACGAAAGAGAAAAAATGGTATCAAGTTCCTGCGTCGAAGCCCTTTTTTCATGTCGCGGTGAAAGGTAAAATAGAAGTCGAACCATTTATTGAAGGCTCAAATAATTTAACTTCGGCAGCAAGGCGCCTTAATCATCATCTTGCACAAACAATTTTCCCTTCCGAAGAAAACATTTAGCGTATCAATAACATAACAGGCGATATCGGCATTTCGAAAATACCTCATATAATGTAGAATCGCCCCCTTAAAGCAGCATTCAGATAAAGCATTAAGTAGGCCAAAGTGGAAACATTACACAACGAACTGAAACAACTGATCATCGACGCATTGAACCTTGAAGACATGAGCATTGATGAGATTGAAACGGAAGCTCCACTATTTGGTGATGGACTTGGACTAGACTCTATCGATGCCCTTGAGCTTGGCCTTGCTATCAAGAAAAAGTACAACATTGTTATCGATGCAGATGATTCAAACACTCGACAGCACTTTGCGTCAGTTGAAAATCTAGCGAACTACATCTCTTCTCAAACGAATAACTAGACAGATCTTTATGACACAAGCTAACCAACAAGAAGTATACAACCAGGTTAAAGATGCGCTTATTGAGCTGTTCGAGCTTGACGCTGAAGATATCACCCCTGAAGCTCATCTCTATCTTGATCTAGACCTAGACAGCATTGATGCCGTTGATTTGGTCGTTCACCTACAGAACGTCACAGGTAAGAAGATAAAACCTGAAGAGTTCAAAGCAGTGCGCACCGTTAATGACGTTGTCGAATCTGTGGTTGAACTATTGAAGGACGCCTAATGCGTCCTCTGCTGACTTTACTGTCGGCAATTATACTTTTCACTTATCCAATAGCGGTTTACTTTGGACTCAACAAGTTTGGCTTACAAACCGTTGGTATTGCCTTAGCCGCTATCTTTGCTGTACGCATTTTCACCGGCGGTCAGGCTAAAATCAAAGAGCTAAAACACCTAGCTTGGATCAGTGGAAGTGCCGGTATTGTTCTGCTGGCTTTAGGCTTAGCCTTTAAGCAACACGGCTGGCTAACCTATTATCCCGTTATCGTTAATGTTTGTATGCTGGTTGTATTCGCTTCGAGCCTATGGCAACCGCAAACGATTATCGAACGTCTTGCTCGCCTTCAAGAGCCTGAACTTCCGCAAAGTGGCGTTGATTACACACGAAAAGTCACCAAAGTGTGGTGCTTGTTCTTTGTTATCAATGGCTCTATTGCCCTTTACACCTGCTTCCAACCGCTAGAAGTATGGACCCTATACAATGGCTTACTCAGCTATCTGTTTGCAGGGTTACTCTTTGCAGGAGAGTGGGTAGTAAGACAGCGCATTCGTCAGAGTTAAATTGTTATGACCCAAACCGTATCTTACACCTCGTTGTCTGAGCTTCTTAGCCAGGACAGAGCCCCTGAATCTATTGTCTGCTTTGACGACAATAGCGAGATTACGTGGCAAACATTTAACGACGACTTATCTCAACTCGTACAATTTTTGTCTTTATCCCCTTTTCAACGAATCGCGATTTGTACCCAAGACAGCTACCTATTTACGGTGGCCTTTTTGGCATGTGCAGCAGTCAACAAACACATCATCTTACCGGGCAACTACCAGCCATGTGCGCTTGCTGAGTTAAGTAAGCAGTTTGCTTGCCTGCTAGTTGATAACTCGATTGGCGAAGTTGAGGTGAGTGACGTTCGTAATATCCAAACCTTATTGGATTCAAACACTGAAGCACAAAAACCTCTAACCGAGAATCTTACGACCATTGATTTGGCAACAGTCCCATTAACTCTGTTCACTTCAGGTTCAAGTGGCACGCCAAAAGCGATAGATAAAACGTTAGAACACCTAGATATTGAAACGGCTCAGTTACACAAGAACTGGGATGCTTTACTCAAGGGAAACCGAATCCAAAGCACCGTTTCCCACCAACACATCTATGGCCTGCTGTTTAGAATCTTATGGCCGCTCTGTTCTGGTGTGCCATTTGCTCGAAACAACCTTGAGTACCCAGAACAAATTCTGTCTCATGCCAATAAAAACTGTGTACTGATCAGCAGCCCAGCGCTACTTAAACGATTAAAGCATGAGACCAACAAGGTACAACTTGCAGGAATCTTCTCTTCGGGTGGTCCATTGCCTACCGAGTCGGCTCACCAGTCACGAGATCTGCTTGGTCATTTACCGATTGAAGTCTTTGGTAGCACAGAAACCGGTGGCATCGCATTTCGTCAGCAAGAGAGCGCTCAAACGCCTTGGCAGCTTTTTGCCTGTATTGAGGCTAGTCTCAACAGTGAGAATTGCATTAAGTTATTGTCGCCGTACATCGATAAGAATAACTGGTATCAAACCTCTGATGAGTGCGAGATGGTCTCGGAGAATCAATTCATATTGAAGGGCCGAACGGACCGAGTGATCAAGATAGAAGAAAAGCGAGTATCACTGGTTGAAGTGGAAAAGCGACTGGAGCAACTGCCTTGGATAAGTGAGTGCGTGGTTATTCCATTTGAGGAGCCTGAGCGATTAATATTAGCCTCTGTTTTGGTATTATCAGATGAAGGCCAAGCCGCTCTATCGACCATGAGCAAAGGTAAATTCTGGTTGATGCTGCGTACAGAACTCAGAAAGTGGTTAGAGCCAATCGCAATCCCGAGAAAATACCGTGTTGTCGATGAGATCCCCCTCAACAGCCAAGGTAAGCGATTAACATCTCACATAGAACAGCTAATAAAATCATAGAAACCGCTGATCGTATTTTACACTGAGATTATCTTTTTATATTTTTGTCAAAGAACCAATATTTGCCCAAGGATTCTAAGCACGCCCTATGGATAAAAGAAAACCAAACATCATTGCTGTAGACACGGTAGAAAATGAATCGACCCTGACACTTCATGTTAGCGGAGATATCACCGACTTTAATGGGCACTTCAAGAGCTTCCCTATTCTACCTGGCGTCACGCAAATTGATTGGGCACTTCACTACGCAGTCCAAGAGTTAGGCGTTCCTGGTTTCTTTAAAGGAATGGAAGTCATTAAGTTCCAAGAGCCTATCCTGCCTGACGCTACAATCCAGCTATCACTCAAATGGAATGCTGACAAAGACAAGCTGAGCTTTAGTTACACATCAAACAACGGTGAACAGACCCACTCTTCAGGCAAAATGAAGCTGGGAGAAAAAAGTGAATAGCGCTCCCGTCGAGGCTACTTCTCAACACCACACAAAAGAAAGCAGCTACAAGGCTTGCTTCCTTATCCCGTGCTTTAACCATGGCGCAACCATGCCGGCTGTGGTGTCGTCACTTCATCATTTTGAGTTACCGATCATCATCGTTGACGATGGCAGTGAACTCACAACAAAACAGTTTCTGTCTCCCCTAGCAGAGAATTCAAACGTAACCTTGGTGACGCTTGAACAGAACCAAGGTAAAGGCGGCGCAGTAAAAGCCGGAATCAAAAAAGCGCAGCAACTAGGCTTTAGCCACGCTATTCAGATAGATGCTGATGGGCAACACGACCTGGAAGCCTTGCCAACATTGATTGAGGCCTCACAAGCTAAGCCACAACGTCTGATATCAGGCCAGCCTATCTACGACGACAGCGTACCCAAAGCAAGGCTCTATGGGCGCTACGCGACACATATCTGGGTATGGATAGAAACCCTTTCTTTATCAATTAAAGACAGCATGTGTGGCTTTAGAGCGTATCCTATCAACCAAACTCAAACTGTGTTGAATAAGTACGATGTTGGTTCGAGAATGGACTTCGATATCGAGATTTTGGTTCGCCTGTATTGGGAAGGTTGCGACATAGACTTCGTTGAAACGCGCGTTATCTATCCTGAGAACGGCATCTCTCATTTCGATGCGTTGTGGGATAACGTCAAAATCAGTTGGATGCATACACGTCTATTCTTCAGCATGCTGCCAAGAGCACCAAAACTGATTGCTCGCCATTTCAAATCCGATTCAGCTGATAATAACCCAAATTTATCGACTGATTCAGAGCCGCAAGCTTCTGAACAACCACACTGGTCCCGCACTCAAGAACGCGGCACAGTATTAGGCATTAAGCTGTTATTAGCCATTTATACCTTGTTAGGTCGCGGTGTGTTCAACCTCATTCTGCGTGGTGTGATGCGTTACTACCACTTGACGGGCCAGCGTGCGCGAAACGCTTCCGAACAATATCTATTCCAATTAAAAGCCTATGCGGAACAGCAAAATATTGAGCTCCCCGGAGAACTAACCAGTTACAACCATCTGCTTTCATTTGGCCATACGATGCTCGACAAGCTCGCGGCATGGAAAGGTGATTTATCGGCAGATAACCTGACTATTCATGGCCAAGACCAGTTCGAGAGCATGGTGGCAAATAAGCAAGGTGTGCTAATCCTTGGATCTCACCTTGGCAATATTGAGCTGTGCCGAGCTTTAGGTCGCAGACACTCGAACATCAAAATCAACGCCCTGGTTTTTACAGAACACGCCGAACGTTTTAATTCCGTGATGAAAGCGGTTAACCCGCAGTCTGATTTAAATCTGATTCAGGTGACATCGATGGGGCCTGATACCGCTATCTTGTTACAACAGAAACTAGAGCAAGGCGAATGGATCGTGATTGTTGGCGATCGAACTTCCACCAGCAAAGAGAGCCGCTCAGTATGGGCTGAGTTCTTAGGTAAGGAAGCTCCATTCCCTCAAGGTCCATTTATGTTAGCCTCGGTTCTCAAAGCACCCGTATTTTTGCTGTTTGGGTTACGTGACGACTCACAATCTAAGCCGCATTTTAATGTCTATTTCGAGCATTTTAGCAACAAGATCGAGCTACCAAGAAAGACTCGCGAACAATCTTTACAGCAAGTCGTGCAAAAATACGCAAATCGACTTCAGCACTACACACTGCAAGCACCGCTTCAGTGGTACAACTTTTTTAATTTTTGGACATTGAGCAAGCACCATGACGAAAAAGAATTCAAATAGCATCACCTTTGGTGCCGAGCGCCTCACGATTGAGGATGTTGTCGCTATCTCACAAGGCGCAAAAGCCTCGATGAACACAAGTGAAGCATTCACATCTAAGATCGACCGTGGTGTCGCTTTCTTAGAACGCCTATTGAAAGAAGAAGGTGTGATTTACGGTGTAACGACGGGTTACGGTGACTCATGTACGGTTGCGATTCCGCCAAACCTAGTTGACGAGCTACCACTGCATTTAACACGTTTTCACGGCTGTGGTTTAGGTGAAATATTGTCTCACGAACAAGCTCGTGCAGTCCTTGCAACTCGTCTTTGTTCGTTATCACAAGGTGTCTCTGGTGTGACTCACGATCTACTCAACCAGATCGTTACCCTAATCAACCAAGACATCTCACCACGCATTCCTCAAGAAGGATCGGTGGGTGCCAGTGGCGACTTAACACCTCTGTCTTACTTAGCCGCAGCACTGATTGGTGAGCGTGATGTAATCTACAAAGGTGAAGTGCGCCCAACCAGTGACGTCTACAAAGAGTTAGGAATTAGCCCTATCAAACTTAAGCCAAAAGAAGGCTTGGCGTTGATGAATGGTACGTCTGTAATGACGGCATTAGCTTGTATCGCTTACAAGCGTGCGGAATATCTAGCTCAGCTATCAACTAAGATCACCGCTATGGTATCAGTCGGTATGCACGGCAATGACTTCCATTTCGATGAAGCGCTGTTTGCAGTCAAACCTCATCCTGGTCAACAACAAGTTGCTGCATGGCTGCGTGATGATCTGCAAGCGGATCGCCCGCCACGTAACAGTGATCGCCTCCAAGATCGTTACTCTCTGCGCTGTGCTCCACATGTTATCGGCGTGGTTCAAGACTCTCTGCCTTGGCTACGCCAAATGATCGAGAACGAGCTAAACAGTGCCAACGACAACCCAATTATCGATGGTGATAATGAGCGCGTACTGCACGGTGGACACTTCTACGGTGGACACATTGCAATGGCGATGGATACGTTAAAAACTGCAGTTGCGAACCTTGCTGATCTGCTTGACCGTCAAATGGCTCAGCTGATGGACTACAAGTTCAACAACGGTTTGCCATTCAACCTAACGGGTGCTGAAGGCGAACGTAAGCCAATCAACCACGGCTTTAAAGCAGTACAGATTGGCGTTTCAGCTTGGACAGCAGAAGCATTGAAACACACCATGCCAGCAAGCGTATTCTCTCGCTCAACTGAGTGTCACAACCAAGATAAAGTGAGTATGGGCACCATCGCAGCTCGTGACTGTTTACGCGTTCTAGAGCTAACCGAACAAGTGGCAGCAGCGTCACTACTGGCGGGGACACAAGCACTCGAACTTCGTAAGCGCCACAATGAGCTTGATGAGCACCACATGAGTGAGAACCTCAAGCACATTCGCGACGAAGTGCTTAAGGAGTTTGAATTTATCGTAGAAGATCGACCACTTGAAGGCGATCTACGCCACTTCATTGCTCGTATTCAAAGTCAGCACTGGTCACTTTACTCATAAAGTAGCCAACCCTTTACGCAATATTGTTGAGAGCGATTTATGTCTGAAATCCTTCACCCATTACAATCTGAGGTGACGCTTATCACCTCATTCCAAGATGCCGACCCAATGGGCGTGATCTATCACGGCAACTACTTCCGATTCTTTGAAGAAGTTAGGCGCATCATGATGGATAAGATTGAGTACAACTACCATGAGATGAAGGATTCTGGCTACATGTGGCCTATCATCGATACCCGCGTGAAATACATTAAGGCGATACCGTTTAATCACAAGATTAAGGTAACGGCGAAACTCACCGAGTGGGAAAATCGCCTGCGCGTCGATTATGAAATTCATGATGCTCTAACCGGTGCTCGAATGACACGTGCTCACACCATGCAGGTTGCCGTCACCATCGAAGAACAA
Organism: Vibrio sp. 10N.222.52.C12; assembly: GCF_041474215.1. Classification (NCBI taxonomy): domain Bacteria; kingdom Pseudomonadati; phylum Pseudomonadota; class Gammaproteobacteria; order Vibrionales; family Vibrionaceae; genus Vibrio; species Vibrio sp. 10N.222.52.C12. The sequence continues at coordinate 40,172 of NZ_JBFRTR010000088.1, read as the reverse complement.
GAGATGTGCTTTGCCTCACCCAAAGTGTTTACTGACAAAGTCGAACACTGGCACCAATTTGGTTGCTTACCTCTAGCAACTGAACATCAAACACAAACCTCTAACCCACAGCAGGTGAACCATGAATCTGTTTAAACGCAGTCGCAAATACATCAATATCGCGCTAATTGGACTTACTGCGATGATGGCAAGCGGCCTTGTAAGCGCCAAAGAAAACTCTGCTGCTGTCAATTCTATTTCAGAGCTGCAGACGGTGCTCAGCGAAAATAGTATTGTGCGTGGTGAGTTCACTCAAACACGCAATATGGAGATGTTCGCCCAGCCTTTAACGTCACAAGGTACATTTCTGTTAGACAGATCAAGTGGCTTACTCTGGACACAAACCACTCCGTTTCCCGTGAACTTAGTGCTCACCGATAACAAACTGAGCCAAAGGTTTGCCGATCAACCCGCAAAAATCATCACCGACAAAGAAAATCCAATGGCGTTTTATTTCAGCCATATCTTCTTGTCAGTGTTTCATGGGGACACGCAAAAACTTCAGGAACAGTTCGCACTCAATTTTGAGCCCGCAACTAACACCAGCTCTGATGAAAATGTACAAGCATGGACACTGACTCTAAAGCCCAAAAATGCACCGATGAATGCGGTGTTTGAGGCTATCACGCTGCAAGGCAACAGCGATATTGAACGTATTGAGTTGAAAGAGATTCGTGGAGATAGCACAGTGATCGAATTCAGTCAGTTAAGCCATCTACCGGAAGTATTATCAGATGCTGAAGCGAAACAATTCCAACTCTAGTCTTGCCCTTGTTTGGCTTGTTGTTGTAATGCTGTTTAGCGGGTTGTTGATAAAACAATTCGCTTTTTCTTCGTCGGTACCCATTGAAAGCAACATCCTAAAGTTACTACCAGAAAACCAGCAAGACCCAATGGTAGAGCAAGCCTTTCAGCAGATATCCAGCTCGATGAGCGAGCAAGTGGTGTTTATCATCAGCGCCCCCGACATCGAACAAACCATGGTTGCGACCGACGCTTTTGAAAAAGCTCTCAACCAAAGAGCCTTTTCAAGTCAGCCAACTCTGTTTCAGCAAGTTCAAGGCAAAATCAGCGCCAGCACCCAAAGCCAGTGGAGCGATTTCTACTTTCGTCACCGAGCTCAACTGCTTACCCAGCAACAAAAAGAGACGCTGACCCACTCGCCTGATTCACGAGCTCAATATGTGATTCGGTCTCTGTACAATCCGTTCTCAGGCGTGACTGCAGCCGAACTGTCGATGGATCCATTTCTACTATTTCGCGACTACATCAGTGCCGTTGGCGTTCAATCAAGTAATTTTGTTCAGAAAGAGGGATACCTCACCGCTCAATCTAATGACCAAACTCATATTTTGGTTACAGCAACTCTGGCTGGCTCGCCTTATAGCTTGGCGATTCAAGAACAACTTCCCGATCTTGATTCAATTGAGCGCGAGGTCGAAAAACAATTTGGCGTCAAGGTGCAGCATACTGGTGTGGTGTTCTACGCCAATTACGGTACCGAAAGCGCGAAATCAGAAATCAGTACCATTGGTTTGGGCTCATTGGCAGGCGTTATTTTATTGGTGTGGCTGACATTTCGTAGTGCGCTACCACTTGCCTTATCTTTACTCTCAATCAGTACAGGATTATTGGTTGCACTGGCAAGCACTGTCGCTATCTTTGGTAAGGTGCATCTATTCAGCTTGGTGTTTGGCGCTAGCTTGATTGGCGTATCCATCGATTACTCTTTTCACTATCTCACTGACCGTTTGGCCGCAGGAAGCCACTGGCAGAGCGATAAAGGCCTAAAGCATATTTTCATTGCCATCACTCTAGGTTTAATCACCAGCTTAATCGGATACTTAGGGCTACTGGTTGCGCCATTCCCAGGCTTGCAGCAACTGGCTCTGTTTTCGTCGATTGGACTGATCGCAGCTTACGCCAGTGTGGTGTGCTGGTACCCCGTTTTAGCGGTAAAACCAGGCCAAGAGCGCCCTCTTCCCCTGTCGAAACTTTGGCATACTTGGTTAAGCCTTTGGAGCAACCAAAAATTTAGAATTGGCTTACCGTTAACAGTGACTGTCGTTAGCTTGATGTCACTCAGTCAAATTCGTTACGACGACGATATTCGCCAGCTTCAGGCGATGCCAGAGCAACTCAAACAGCAAGAGCAAGCCATTACTGAAATCTCAGGATTAGGCAGTGGTCAAAATATGCTTTTGGTGACTGCCAACAGCGATCAGAAGCTACTCAAAAAACTGGCAGAAATCACCACAAGCTTAGATTCTCTAGTCGATAGCCAAGCTATCTCTGGGTATCGCAGCATCAATCAACAGTTGCTAAGTGAGCAAGAACAACATGTTAACTATCATTTAGTTGAGCAGCTCTATGGTCAACAAAGCCATATATTACAAAGCACGCTAGGTTGGTCTACTTTTCCACAACTACCAAAATTCGCACCCATCACGGTATCTGGATTTTTGGAGTCACCGGTGTCAGAACCCGTTCGACCACTTTGGTTAAAGCCGATCGACGGGCAAGCAGCGTCGGTCATTTTGATAAAAGACGTCACTGATGCTGAGCTGTTCTCACAGTGGTTGGAGTCAGATTTTGCTCAGAAGCAAGGTGTGAAACACCTCAATAAAGCGGATGAAATCTCCTCTCTTTTTGCTGAGTACCGCGTCAAGATTACCGAGCTGTTATTGATAGCATTGGCAGCTATTGGCATGCTGTTAGGCTGGCGCTATGGTGTGAAGCAAAGCCTGTTAATGCTGTTGCCTTCATTGATTGCAGGCGTAGCAGGTTTGGCGGTCACGGGCATTTTAGGCTCGACACTGAACCTATTTAACCTGCTTGGTTTGATTCTGATTTTAGGGATTGGCATAGACTACACCCTGTTCTTTGCTGAGCAAAAGAAATCGCTGAGCACCTTATTAGCGATCACCTTGTCAGGTCTCACAACACTACTTTCATTCGGCTTACTGTCGCTGAGCCAGACTCATGCTATTCATAGCTTCGGGGTGACGGTTCTGACAGGGATCTTTGTCGCTTGGCTGCTTTCTCCACTCGCGATCAACAGTAGTAAAAACGTAGAAGGACCAATTACTCGAGAGGCTTTTAGATGATCCAGACATTAAAGGTAACCTTCGTCACACTAGTGGGTATTCTACTTACTGCCTGCTCGATGGTTTCTCAGCAACCGAGTGGTGCCAGTGTGTCTATCGACAATGACACCGAGCTAGCACTACCAATGCCAGCTGAACTAGGGTATTCCCTCACGGCCAGTCAGCTGATTAGCGCCACGTGGGAAACCGACACACAGCAGCTTCCTGTTCAAGTCGAAGTCACAGCGGATAAAGTCGTGTTAGCGGGTTTTTCCTCTTGGGGAACGCGCATCCTATCGCTGCAATATCAAAATCAAGCCATTGAAACGCAAGTGCTATCTGGCCTTGGCGCGACTTTACCGCAACCCGAACAGGTGCTTTTTAATTTAATGCTGACTCTATGGCCAATTGAAGCATGGGCTCAGTCTCTGCAAGGCATAGGTTGGCATTTGGTCGATACAGATAACAGCCGCACAGTGTTTAATGACAAAAAGCAGGCAATCATCCGAATTGATTACCAAGCCGAACCGAATACACACAAAACGGCAGGCAACATTGTTTTTAAACATTTGACCCAAGGCTACACCATTACTATACAAACGTTGGATTCAACGATTGTCGATAACCCAAGTAAGAGCTAAACACTATGCCTATTTATATCCAAGACTGTGGTTTCCACTCAGCGCTAGGCTCAAGTATTACTGACATTCATAGCTGCCTAAAAGGCGAATGTGAACCAAACATGGTTGAAGTGAGCGATATGCTGAACGACGGCAAACACACTGTCGTTGGCAAAATCGCAGGTGAGCTACCAGAGGTTCCATCCACCCTCGTGAAGTATGCCACTCGCAACAATCAGCTGGCGTTGTCAGCTCTCAACCAAATCAAAGATTCTATTGAACTTGCCAAGGCACAGTTTGGCGCAGACCGTATTGCTGTTGTTATAGGCACCAGCACCTCTGGTATCTCCGATGGTGAAGCGGCCTTCAAACAAAAACTGACAAACGGTGAGTTTCCAGAAGATTACCATTACTCAAAACAAGAGCTTGGTGACACTTCTGAGTTCATTAGCCAATACTGCGCGTTAACAGGACCAAACTACGTCATCTCTACGGCTTGCTCATCCAGCGGCCGCGTGTTTCTGACCGCCCAGCGCTTGTTAGATTCAGGCATGTCTGATGCCGTGTTAGTCGGTGGCGTGGATACCTTGTGTAAGCTGACACTCAATGGTTTCCATGGTCTTGAAGCCCTTTCAACCAAACATTGTAAGCCATTTAGCGAATCTCGAGATGGCATCAATATTGGTGAAGCAGCCGCATTTATGTTGCTCAGTAAAACCAAGATCAAGCGTGTTCATTCTACTCAAAACACACCTCAAATTGCCTTATTAGGCTGTGGTGATAGCTCTGATGCACACCACATTTCAGCGCCTCACCCTGAAGGCAATGGTGCTGAACAAGCAATGAAAAAAGCGTTACATTCTGCACAGTTAAACGCAGAAGACATTGGTTATATCAATGCACATGGTACAGCAACGCCACTCAATGACTCGATGGAAAGTAAAGCCATTCATCGTATTTTTGCAAACAAGGTTCCCGTCAGTTCTACCAAACCGCTGACCGGGCATACTCTAGGCGCAGCAAGTGCGATTGAGGCTGCAATTGCGTGGCATATTTTGAAATATGACTTACCGCTTCCCTTACAAAAATGTCAGGATAAAGCTGAAGATATTGAGATTGATTTGGTAAACTGTTCACAGAAACTTAAAGCAAAGAACATCTTAAGCAACTCGTTTGCTTTTGGTGGCAACAACATTAGCCTGATTTTTGGTGTAGTAAATGACTGATATCCCTTCTGTAGACCAACTTCTCCCTCACGATGATCCGATGATATTAATCGATCGTGCTATCAGCGTAGAGGCGTTGTCGACCCACTGTCAGGTCGATATTGGTGACCATAATCTGTTCTTTGACGCCGAATCTCAAACGGTACCAGCATATGTTGGAATCGAGTTTATGGCGCAGTCTGTAGCGGCATGGTCTGGATATCACGCACTTAAAAACGGCACCACGCCCCCAATCGGATTCTTACTCGGCTCTCGTCGCTATAAATCACTGTGTGATGAGTTTACTCAAGGTCAGACCCTTGATATCTACGCCGAACAGATGATGGAAGACAGCGGTATGGCTGTGTTTACCGCAAGAGTCGAAGACCGAGGTGAGTTAGTGGCTCAATGCCAACTCAACGTCTACGTGCCGACCGAACAAAAATTACAAGAAATGAAAACTAGGAGCCCATCATGAGCCGTCAGGTTTTAGTCACTGGTGCCAGTAAAGGTATTGGTAAAGCGATCGCTATTCAACTCGCGAAAGACGGGTTTGAAATCGCCGTTCATTACATGGGTGACAAGCAAGGTGCTGAAGAGACGCTAAAGTCGATCACCGAACTGGGTGGCGCTGGACGTCTTATTCAATTTGATATCAGCAAACGAAGCGAGTGTCGCGAAAAGCTTGAGTCTGATATCGCTGAACATGGTGCTTACTATGGTGTAGTGAACAACGCGGGCATTACTCGTGACACTGCATTCCCCGCGATGACGGAAGAAGAGTGGGATGGTGTGATCCATACCAACCTAGATAGCTTCTACAACGTACTTCACCCTTGTGTAATGCCTATGGTTCAAAAGCGTAAAGGTGGCCGTATCGTCACTCTAGCGTCGGTATCCGGCATTATGGGTAACCGTGGTCAAACTAACTATGCTGCAGCAAAAGCGGGGGTGATTGGCGCAACTAAGTCTCTTGCTCTAGAACTCGCAAAACGCAAGATCACGGTAAACTGTGTCGCTCCTGGCTTAATTGACACAGGTATGGTTGACGAGCACGTGAAAGATCATGCACTTCCTCAAGTACCACTGCGCCGTATGGGTGAGCCGGAAGAAGTAGCCGGCCTAGTCAGCTACCTAATGTCTGATATTGCAGGCTACGTAACTCGCCAAGTGATTTCAGTAAATGGAGGCTTAGTATGACCCGCCGCGTTGTTGTAACTGGAATGTCTGGTGTTACTGCTTTTGGTAACGACTGGCAACAGATAGAGCCTAAGCTAAAGGCCTGTGAAAATGCGACTCAATATATGCCAAGCTTCGAGCAATATGATGGTCTCAACACAAAACTTGCCGCGCCTATTGATGACTTCCAACTGCCTAAACACTACAAGCGTAAGCAAGTGCGTGGCATGGGCCGTGTATCACGCCTAGCTACCGTTGCGACTGAGAATGCATTGGAGCAAGCCGGCTTAATTGGTCACGATGTATTGACCAATGGCGAAACTGGTATCGCTTACGGCTCTTCAACTGGCAGTACCGATGCGGTTGGTGCTTTCGGAGTAATGCTGAACGAGAAGTCGACACGAGCAATCACAGCAACCACTTACGTTCAAATGATGCCACACACAGCCGCGGTAAACGTAGGTCTGTTCTTTGGTCTGCGTGGCCGCGTGATTCCCACCAGCAGCGCCTGTACTTCAGGAAGCCAAGCCATTGGTTACGCCTATGAAGCGATCAAGCATGGTTACCAAACCGTAATGGTTGCCGGTGGTGGTGAAGAGTTATGCCCAACTGAGTCTGCCGTTTTCGATACCCTTTTCGCTACCAGTTTAAAAAACGACACACCCAAGAAATCCCCTAGCCCATACGACAGCGAGCGTGATGGCTTGGTTATCGGCGAAGGCGCTGGAACCCTGATCCTTGAAGAGTACGAACATGCTGTTGCTCGTGGCGCAAAGATCTACGCAGAAATCATAGGTTTTGCGAGCAACTGTGATGCGGCTCATGTGACTCAACCTCAGATGGAAACCATGCAAATCTGTATGGAGAAAGCATTGAGAGACGCACAACTTCCAGTTGAGAAGATTGGCTATGTTTCTGCGCACGGTACTGCGACTGAAAAAGGTGATATTGCAGAGAGTAACGCGACAGCGAATATCTTTGGTGAAGTACCAATCAGCTCTCTTAAGAGTTACTTTGGCCATACGCTTGGTGCGTGTGGTGCAATTGAAGCGTGGCTCAGCCTAGAGATGATGCATAGCGGTTGGTTCAGCCCAACCCTAAACCTTAAGAATGTCGATGAACAGTGCGGCAAGCTCGATTACATCACGGGCTCAGGTCGCGAATTGGATGTTGAATACTTGATGAGCAACAACTTTGCTTTTGGTGGAATCAACACCTCTATCATCTTCAAGAAAGTCTAAGCTTAGCTACATAAAACGCTAAGTAAATAAAAAGGGCCAGTAACCAAGTTACTGACCCTTTTTTGATTCTATCAATCGCTCAAATTAAGCGTTAGCTTCACGCTCAGCGATGAACTCAAGAGCCATCTTGATACGAGCGATTACGCGCTCTTTACCAACAAGCTCCATCACTGCATCAACAGAAGGAGACTGACCGCCGCCTGTTACTGCTACGCGAAGTGGCATACCGATTTTACCCATGCCGATCTCTAGCTCTTCACATACAGCTGCAATTACACCACCTTTGATGTTTGCAGTAGTGAAATCTTCAAGTGCTTCAACCTTAGCAAGAGCAAGCTCTAGTGGGCCTTTAGCAACACCACGTAGGTGCTTCTTCGCTGCACCAGCTTCAAACTCAGAGAAATCTTCGTAGAAGTAACGAGATTGCTCAGCAAGTTCGATAAGCGTGTTACAACGCTCGCCAACTAGCTTGATCACTTCAGTGATAGCTGGGCCATTTGTTGTATCGATCTTCTGTGCGTCTAGGTGCCATTGCAGGTATTTAGCAACGTACTCAGGCTCAGAAGTCTTGATGTAGTGGTTGTTCAACCAAAGTAGCTTATCAGTGTTGAATGCAGAAGCAGACTTGCTGATAGCCTTCAGGCTGAAGAATTCAATCATCTCTTCTTGAGAGAAGATCTCTTGGTCACCGTGAGACCAGCCTAAACGAACTAGGTAGTTGTTTAGTGCATTTGGTAGGTAACCTTCGTCGCGGTATTGCATTACAGAAACAGCACCGTGACGCTTAGAAAGTTTCGCACCGTCATCACCAAGAATCATTGCACAGTGAGCGAAAGTTGGAACTGGCGCGCCTAGTGCTTCATAGATGTTGATTTGACGAGGTGTGTTGTTGATGTGGTCTTCACCACGAACAACGTGTGTAATACCCATATCCCAGTCATCCACTACAACTACGAAGTTGTATGTTGGTGCACCGTCTGTACGACGAATGATTAGGTCATCAAGTTGGCTGTTCGCGATTTCAATGCGACCACGGATTTGGTCATCAAATACTACGCTGCCTTCTTTAGGGTTACGGAAACGGATAACGCATGCATCACCTTCTTTTGCTGCTTCGTTTGCTGCAACAATTTTAGGGTGGTTAGCATCGTAACGAGCCATCTCTTTGTTTTCTTCTTGCTCTGCACGAATTTCATCAAGCAGTTCTTTAGACGCGTAGCATTTGAATGCTTTGTCTTCAGCAAGTAGCTTATCAACCATTTCGTTGTAACGGTCAAAACGCTTAGATTGGTAGTAAGGACCTTCATCCCATTCCATACCCATCCATTGCATGCCTTCTAGAATTGCATCAACCGCTTCTTGAGAGTTACGCTCAAGGTCTGTGTCTTCGATACGTAGAACGAATTCACCGCCTTGGTTTTTAGCGAATAGCCAAGAGTAAAGTGCAGTACGTGCACCACCAACGTGAAGATAGCCAGTTGGGCTAGGAGCAAAACGAGTTTTAACCGTCATTTAAATACCTTGATTATGTAGGTGATTCTTTTAGTGCTCGCCATTACAAAGCCTGTAACAGAAAAATATCACTAAATTTTGGGCGCTATTTTATCACCACCGCTTAAATCTACAATCAGTAGTGAATGATTAATGCACTGTTGTTGTACGAAAGCTGTTATTGAAAGGCCAATTACGTCTTCAAAGTAGCAAATCGATGGTATTAGCCTGTAGGTTATAGTCGCACATTCTTTATTCCCCTCTCTCATTCCCAAATTGAATCCACCAGCTAATGCACCACTAAGATCAAATTCTTGAATTTATGTTTGACCTTACCCTTACGGGAAGGTTTATGTTAGGCGTAGATGAGAATTGGAGTATCGATATGAACTACTACACAACGGCGCTCAACGGCCTAAATTGCATGGGTTGCGCGAAGAAAGTTCGCACACTGTTTAGCGATCTCGACAGCACGATGATTAATGACATATCGCCGACCTACATCGATATTTCGACTCCATTTAGTTACATTCAGCTCAACGAACAGTTAGCAACGCTTGGCTATTCTATGGGTAATCAGCTGCACCTTTCGCTATCCGGTCTGAGTTGCGGCAAGTGTGTGAGCAAACTGACTAAAGCGCTTGAACAAACTGAGCAAGCCTTAAACCTAGAAGTCAGCAAACAGGAATTATCACTGGTTACTCTGCTTTCTGAGTCTGAGGTGATTAAGCTGGTCGAAAGCCTGGGTTACCACGCAGCTCCCTACTCAGAAACGAATGACCTTTCATCGAGTTCAGATTTAGAAGACGAACAAGCAGATAAAAAGAGTGAAGATAAAACCGCAGCTAGCCAATATACCTATCACCTTGTTCTTGAGGGGATGACTTGTGCGAGTTGTGTCTCTTCGGTAGAGAAAGCACTGAAAAAGAATGAGTTTGTCGACCAAGCTCAGATCAACCTTGCCGAACAAACTGCCTTGGTTTTCACCTCTCAAACAAGAGACATCATTGAAAACGCTCTAATAGAATCGGTGAAAGCTGCTGGTTATGGCGCTGAGTTTGTCGACGATGCAGCGACTCAACAGCAAAAACAACAAGAACAGCAACTTCGTACTCAACAAGCCTTCCTTAGAAACTCAGTAAGCGCGTTGGTAATCGGTGCGCCGCTGATGGCATGGGGTCTGTTCGGCGGCAGCATGACCATTGCCACATTTAACGATCAACTGGCTTGGGGCTTGGTTGGTGTCGTTTGTTTGATACTGCTTGCTACCTCAGGTCGTAGCTTCTTCACCAATGCTTGGCAGTCTCTCATGTATAAGCGCGCGACCATGGATACCTTAGTCGCTCTAGGTACAGGCGCAGCATGGTTCTATTCAATGTTGGTTGTGCTGATTCCATCATGGTTTCCAGAACCATCTCGCCATGTCTACTTTGAAGCAAGCGCAATGATCGTTGGCTTAATTTCTTTGGGTCATTACATCGAAGCCAAAGCCAAAGCGCGTACCACAAAATCTTTACAGGCATTGATTAACTTACAGCCTCAAAAAGCGGTGGTTATTGTCGATGGCAAAGAACAAACCATCGCAGTAGAAGCGATTCAGGTAGGCATGCAGGTACGAGTAAAACCCGGAGAAAAAGTCCCTGTCGATGGTGTCGTGGTTTCGGGTGAATCTTATATCGATGAATCGATGCTGACTGGCGAACCACTGCCCAACGTTAAATCGATTAATGATGGCGTTTCAGCAGGAACCATTAATGGTGATGGCAGCCTGATCATTGAAGCGACGGGAATTGGCTCAAGCACTATGTTGGCACGCATCATTCAAATGGTTCGCCAAGCACAAAGCAGCAAACCTGCGATTGCGAAACTAGCCGACTCTATTTCTGCCGTGTTCGTACCCGTTGTGGTCGCGATCGCAGCTGTTGCCGCCCTAGTTTGGTTTTTTGTTGGCCCACAACCAAGTGCAAGTTATATGCTTGTGGTATCGACTACCGTGCTGATCATCGCTTGTCCGTGTGCCTTAGGCCTAGCGACTCCGCTTTCTATTACCGTCGGCGTAGGTAAAGCCGCTGAGCTTGGTGTTCTAATCAAAGACGCCGATGTGTTGCAATCAGCCAGCAAAATCGATGCTGTCGTGTTTGATAAAACAGGCACTCTAACCCAAGGCAAACCAAGCGTTCAGCAGGCGTTTTATCACAACCTATCAGAACAAGAACTGCTGGCTTACGCCTATTCGGTTGAAGTCGGTTCAGAACACCCACTTGCCAAAGCCGTTTGTCAGTATGCCGAAAACCTAGAAGTTTCAGCACTCCCACACAGCGACTTTGAAAACCGCCGAGGCCTTGGAGTACAAGCCAACATTAACGGAAAACACGTCCAAGTCGGCTCTCTTAAATACCTAACCCAACTTGGTATTGATACTCAAATAGGCCGTGACTTTATCGAACTTTGCCGTACACAAGCATGGACGCCAATCTTCGTAGTCATCGACCAAAAACTGGTAGGCATATTAGGCATTTCAGACGCATTAAAAATAGATAGCACACAAGCCATTGCTCAACTAAAATCCGCCGGAATTCACACTGTGCTATTAACGGGCGACAACGACTCTGTAGCTCAAGCGATAGGTAAAAACGTCGGTATCGACGAAGTGATTTCAGAAGTGCTTCCAGAGCAGAAAGCTCAACACATTGTTCAGCTGCAACAGCAATATAAGAGTGTTGCCATGGTCGGAGACGGTATTAACGACGCGCCTGCACTTGCTCAAGCAGATATAGGCATAGCAATGGGCAGTGGCAGTGATGTCGCGATTGAAAGTGCGCAAATGACGCTACTCAACTCATCGCCATTATCAGTAAGCAACGCGATCGAGCTATCTCAAGCGACCGTGAGAAATATGAAGCAAAACCTATTTGGTGCCTTCATCTACAACTCGCTTGGTATTCCTATCGCGGCCGGTGTGCTTTACCCATTTTTCGGATTTCTGCTTAGTCCAGTAGTTGCAGGGGCAGCGATGGCGATGTCGTCAATTACTGTAGTAAGCAATGCCAACAGGCTGAGATTGTTCAAACCAACTCATTCTAATATTAATAAAAACCATATTCATGAGGTTAACCATGATTCGTAAAATTATGACTCTTACTGCACTCGCTGCAATCTCAGGACAAGCTTTAGCTACTGATGTTCTAAACCACAAATCTCCATACTGCGGCTGCTGCACAGAATGGACTGAACATATGCGAGATGCTGGGTTCGATGTTACTGAGAAGCTCCACGATGATATGAACCCAATCAAGCAGAAACTAGGGATAACACAAGAGCTAGCCTCTTGCCACACTGCAGAGATCGACGGATACGTATTTGAAGGACACATTCCAGCAGATGACATTAAAGCCTTTCTAGAAAACCCACCACGTAATGCGATTGGTTTAGCGGTTCCGGGTATGCCAATGGGTTCGCCAGGCATGGAATATGGCGATAAGAAAGACGAGTATTCTGTGTATGCGTTTAATGAAAAAGGTCAGGTGTTTGAATACCGTCACTACAACGGGAAATAGAACCTAAACAGACCAACACACAGCAATAAAAAGAAGTCATAAAAATAGAGCCTAGCATTCAGTAAACCCAAGACTGTGGTTTACTTGCTAGGCTCTTTGCTTTTGGACAGTAAAGCAAATCTTGTCGCGGCACCAACCGGGCTGTTAGTACCGCTATGTTCCCCTCGCTAATTAGCTAGCAAGCTATTTAGCAAAAAGCTATTTAGCGAAGAAGCTCACTCGGCTAATAATCTAATAGACTAAGCAACCAAGCGAATCAGCTTAGAAGCCGTAAGAAGCACCGAATACGAATGCGTTGTTCTGCTTAGAATCGCCGTTTGCGAAATCTACACCGTTAGCTTGGCTACGGAATTCAAAGTAAGGTTGAACACCTTGACGAGTCCATGTTGCACGTAACTCGTGGTCCATCGCTTCAGCATCAATCATGTATACGTTGTTGTAGCTAAGCGCTAGGTCAGCATTCACTGTGTAAGCAATGCGGTTATCCATGCGGTAGTCTGTGTCAGCATTAGCTGAAGTATCATCGATGTGTGCACGAGTACGGTTACTAATAGAGATGCCGTTGTCGAAGTTGTAACCGATCTTAACTAGTGGACGGAACTGAATGCTTTCGCCTGCAGAGAATAGGTGTTGGTAACCCGCAGCAACCCATAGGTTGTCAGTGATGTTGAAAGATTGCTCACCACCTACAGTGATGCCTGGAGTAGTATTACCTGCACCGCCATTTTCAGATTCAAGTTTGCCCAGTTGGATACCATCAAACTCAGAATAAACCGTGAAGCCGCCTAGAGAGTTGTCAAACGTGTGACCAGCTTCTAGCGTAGAAGTCATGTCAGAACCGTGGATACGGCCATCGTCATGAATTTGGATGTTACCCGTTACGTAAGAAGAACCAGCAAAAGCACTAGAAGCGAAAGCAAGAGAAAGAGCACTTAGAGCGATAATTTTTTTCATAGTAAACTGCCTTAGTTTAATTTTTTCAGCGGCACATCTTCGGTACATCATTCACCTTCACCGCTTGAGTAGTTGGTAGCCTCCCTGGCATGAAATCTATGTTGCTCGAATTAATTCGCGTTTAAAAATAAAAGGGACAGCAGAGTGATCCCTCTCACTATCAAAAAAAGACAAGTTATTTAAAACTTTAAAATCAACAACTTAAAAACATAAAAATTGATAAAAAACTTAAGATGGAAAAATATACAGATCGGGATCACGTTATTTCACGAAGAAAAATTAGATCTAGATAGTTGAATCACATCTGATTTAGAGTTTTTTACAGGGGGCTTATTTTTTGAAGAGAATAATGAGAAGCGCGTCACTTTTGGGATTAAAGTCACCTTATGTGCATTGTTGATGATATGACCAAAGGCGATTTCTATATGTTTCAGTTTTGGATATGCACCTAATTCGCAGTAAACAAAAAGAGCTCCCGTTTTATCTTGAATAAGATAAAGGTCAGGAGCTCTTCTACTAATAGTGCTTATCGATTATTTAACTGAGGTCACTCGACTTACTTTCTCACCACTTTCTGAAATAGAGCGGATGTAAGTCTCACCAGAAACTGATGGACGTTGTTGCTCATCGTATGTTAGCCAGTTTTCGCCATCAGCAGAGTATTGCAGCTCTACACCTGGGAATTGAACGTTCATCGCTAGCTTACCGTCAACAACCTTCGCACCTGGAACTGGTAGTCGGTAATCAATACCCGCTTTTTCTAGCTTAGCTAGCTCACGTTGACCAAGAATATTCGCGAAGCGATTAAAGTCGCTGTTCAACGCTTGCTTATTCACTAAGTTAGTTTCTTGAGAGTATTCAACACCAACCTTGTAGTCGTTTTCCCAATCTGCTCGGTGCCATGCGCGCTCTGCTGCTGCCAATACGCGAGGGAACACCATGTATTCATATTGCTCGTCAGTACGTACTGTTTCAGACCAAAGTTGAGCTGACAGACCGTAGAAAGGTTTCGCTTCAACCTCACCTTTACCAGTAAAACCATTGCCATCACGGTCTAATGATGTTTCTGCGTTTTGTGGCATGTTTTCTGGTGCGAAGCCAAACATCTTACGAGTATCGGTTGCACGTGTTGCCCAGTAGTAACCACGCTCAGCTGCATCAACTTCGTATGGCATATCCATGTATACGTAGTCTGGGTTAGAGACAATCACGTCATACCCTTTTGCTGACCAATCGTATACTGATGAAGTTCCGCCCCAGTAAAGAACGTCCCAGAAGTTCACGCGTGTACTTTCGGTCGCAAATGCTTCCTCGCCTTCGCTGTATTTCAGACCATCTTGCCATGCTTGGAAGTGGGGAATACCCTTCTCAGCAACAATCTTAGAAACCTGTTCTGCGAAGTGGCTTGGTAGATGACCGAAATCGCTTACAGTACCATCAGCGATCAATGACTGACATTGTGGTGATTGTTGGAACGGCTTATCTTGCTTAGACAAATCGATGTTGCCTTTCCAAGCCACTTTATCTTCTGCATTAATATCTTGTAAGCCTGCGCCTAACTTGATGTTTTTCGCTTCATCGCCGCCGAAGTGCCAAGTCGTTAGCGGTACGCCCGCTTCTTGGTGCATTGCCGCCACTTCAGAGATTACTTTATCGACGAAGTGAGTTGATGACTCCATACATGGGTTAATGAAGCTTTGCTTATCGTAGAACTGAACCGTGGTTACATTCGATGTATCTTGCGGATCCATCAAGCGGTATTCGTTCGCTTCTGCTTCTTTGCCTTCCGCCATGAGACGAGTGTAACGCGCTTCCATTGATACCACAGCTGAACGAGCGTGTGCTGGCATATCAATTTCAGGGATAACTTCGATGCTGCGCGCTTTAGCGTAGCTTAGGATCTCGACGTAATCCGCTTTACTAAAGAAACCAGAGCCAAAGTTGTCTGTTGTTGGACCAGAACCTAGCTGAGGCAGTAAGCAGCTTTGTTCATCCAAATCAAAACAACGATTAGACCCTACATCCGTTAGCTCTGGTAAACCTGGAATTTCTAAACGCCAACCTTCATCATCCGTTAGGTGAAGGTGCAGTTTATTCATCTTGTATGCCGCCATTTGATCTAGCGTTGCTAGGATGGCATCTTTTGAGTGGAAGTTTCGAGCAACGTCCACCATCACACCACGATAATCAAAGCGCGGCGCATCTTTAATTGACAGTTGTGGTAATGATTCAGCGTTCTGACTATCTATTAGGCCAAAAATAGACTGAACTGCGTAGAAAGCACCCGTTTTATCAAACGCTTTAATTGCAATCCCCTCTTCCGAGATGCTTAGTTCATAAGCGCCAGATTTCGCTAAATCACCCGTAAACTGAGTAGGAACAACAGCGACACTCACAGGTAGGTCGCCACTCACATCTACGTTTACCACATCTGCACGTTCTTCAATTGCTGCGAATTGCTCAGCGTCGAATGCGTCTTTAGGTAGGGCAATACCACCAGCAATGCTAACTGAACCTTCACCGGCTTCTACCGACATTGGCGTTGGTAGTAAAGTAGTTGATACGTCTTGCGTTGCTAGATCAGCATTCTTTTCAAAACGCGTCACCGCTGTCGCCATTACGTTATTATCATCAGGCGTACGCTTAAGGTTATTACCCTCTAGACCAGTTACGAACGATGCAACATCTTCTGTATTCAATGATGCAATCATCTTAGGTTCTGCGTTTGGCGCCGTCACGAATGCACCTGGCATAAAGTCAGTTTCAAACAGTTGCCAGTATTCACTCGTTAACGGAAGAACCACTTCTTCACCAGCCGCAAAGCCGTCAAATTTTTCAGTAGGTTCTAGCTTGTGAAGGTCACCAGTAACGCGAGTGATCTTAAATTGCTCATTATCAACATCTAAAATAAGACGAATACTGTGGAAGTAGATGCTCCAATCTTTAGAGTCAATCGCTTCACCTTCATTGGTTAGCGTCATGTTCACTTTATTACATGACGCCCATTCAGCACCTAGGTCCTGACAAGCCAAGCCTTCATTCGCACCATGATTAGTTAGAATTTCGTACTGAACATCAAGATTATCAGCCAGTGCATTCACTACTTTTTGTTCTGGTGCTTGCGTTACTGCACAACCTGTTAGGCCAGCCAATATCGCTACAGATAGTAAGTTTCTCTTCAACATCGTATTCACCCATAAATTAAAAATTGAGTAAGAAGCAAAATGGAGCGCTTCGAAAGTTAGATAAACTATATGGGCTTATTTTTTACCGTGAATTAA
>NZ_JBFRTR010000088.1:0-22912 GCF_041474215.1 Vibrio sp. 10N.222.52.C12 | reverse complement strand
TTTAAATAAAATCATCAAGTTACAAGCAACGGCACTTCCGTCATTTTAATTTTGACGTAAAATTTGAGAAATGAATCACAATCTTTTTTACCGATTTCATAAAATCGTGTCATTGGTAGTCAGAAAGGATTTAGAGTTTCAGCGTATTATTATACTTTTCGTACAAACAACGTGACATTGTTCTCAAAAAAAACCGTTAAAAAACACCGTCAAAATCGATTTTAACGAGTTTAATACTTCCTTAAGGAGCTCCCTTTGCGTCCACTCTGGTACATGGTTTTATTCGTTCTCGCTTTTTCAGCTAGGCAAGCGGTCGCCGAGCCCCTTTATTGGCAAGCACAAAAGGATGATCTGACACTCACTATCTTAGGTTCAGTGCACGTTGGAGACGAGAGTATGTACCCCCTTCCTTCGGCGATCACCGACGCGCTAAAAAACAGTGATGGCTTAATTATCGAAACGGATATCAGGAAATCCGAAGGTGTCGTATACCCGGCTACAACCGTCACCACTGCCGATGTGCTCAGCACAGAACAAAAGCAGTTACTAACAAGCATTTCAAAATCTTTGGGTATGCCGACTCAGCAACTATTGAGCTCTCCACCTTGGGCGACATCTCTATCGATACAAATGCAGCAATTAAAGAATCTTGGCTATGGCTCGGCGGGCGGTGTAGACGCAACATTAGCCTATAAGGCAACCATCCAAGACGTTCCGGTGATCAGCTTAGAGCCACTGCAATTTCAAATAGACCTGATGACAAAACAAAAGGACGACGGTAAGGAATGGTTAGTCAGTAGCCTAGAAGAATTTGACCAAACTGATCGCGTGGTTCATTGCCTGATTGAAAGCTGGAAAGCGGGTGATTTAGCGAAGCTGGAAGCCTTCTCAGAACTGTCAGAGATGTCGCCTGAACTTGAGAAAGCATTCTTAACCGACGCAACATAGACTGGGCAAACAAACTATCCTCCAATGATTGGAAGCTTAAGACTAAAGGGAACTACATGATAGTAGTTGGTACCTTGCACCTAATTGGAGAAGGTAACCTTATACAGTTATTAGAAAAGAAAGGCTTCAGTGTCATTCAGCAATCACAAAGCCAATCAGCCCAATGTCAATTTGAGACTAGCTAAAAAAGCTAACGATGCTCAACCTCATTTTGTTTTCGTTATAAAAGTATTTCCTTAATAACAGAATCTTTACATTTAATGGCACCATTGCAGTGCTATTATCTTTCGCTCTTTTTACCTATGGCGTTGTTCTAATGAAACCAGTACTTTTTGCTTTCCCTTTAGCCCTCACGATGCTGATGCCCTCAATAGCCTCAGCCAAAGAAACTTGTACGGTAGAACAATTTCAAGCTATCGACATTCAGCCAGATACAAAGGGGGGCGTGATAGATAAAGAAAGTGGGCAATTTCTCATTACAGAGAAACCACCGATGCGCTGCGCCAATATTACGTTCACAACATCTACAACACGAAACCGTATCGCAAGCCAAATGAACAACAATTTTGAAGCAAACTTTTACGACAACCAAACGGGAAGTTCTCACTCGGTGACGTTTGATGAAGATGAAATAAAGGCAGGTTACATTCGAATAGGCCCGAATAAGCCAGCGGAAGCGTATGTTTGTTTTGTTACCTCGGAAACACCGATAAAAGATATTACGTGCGATGTGAATTGATCATTGAGTTGCTTGAAGAAAAAAACAGGGCTAAGGGAAAGGTCCGTTTTCCGCATAGCCCTATTTTGCTGCTTACTCGGTTGCTTACAATATGTCGGCGCTCTCTTCGGAATAACGAGCAATAATTGGATTTTGTAGTGCATTAGGATCGCCCGGCGACCACATTCCACGCTTCATGCCTTTTACAATAAGATGTATTACCGCAGCATCAATCGCTGACATCACAGCGATATTAACGGGTTCATTTTGGCTGTAGCCCATTTCAACTTCTAATAGTTCTTTGTAGTCAACAAACCTGAATGCGCCGAATCCTATCTCATGTGATGAAATGGTTTTTGTCGTAGTCACACTCAACAGAACTTGCCCTGTTCTTACATCAACGGCTCTTAAGTTAACTGTCACTTGATCGGTTCTATACTGCCCTGAGCCACCAATGCCAAGATACTTCGCACCAGCCCCACCTGTAACAATATTAGAGTCATAAGCAACAATACCGCCTTCAATAACGATATTCGCAGAGCTCAACGATGTTAAGTCGGCTCCGTGATTGTTCACTACCTTGTCTTTTTTCTGAGCAGCACGAATGATCTTACGTTCCGTCAACAAGTTCTGGAGCCCTTCACGCTCTAGAGGAACAAACCACTGGGAATCTATCAATGCCGTGGTCAGTAAAGACGTTCCACCCTGTGGTACCGCTGTCGAAAAGTTACTGTTTGGCTGAGGTTTATACTGTCCCGTTTGATCTCTAAAATCATAAACCGAAACAAGTATTTTACCGCGAGGCTGAGGTAATGAGATCAGGTCCGTATAAGTCGATCCTCTCGGCATCAACTTTGGCGTTTCAGAAGTCTCTGGAATTTGCATAGAGTAAGTGCACCCTCCCAACACAAAGGTCAAGAAGACGATAATGATCGATTTCATAACACAATCCTTGTGATTAGAGGTCGGGGTTTAATCCAGAGACACTGATTTCTGTCGATTCCCCAGTCTCTTTATCGACGATTTGAACCAACAAAGTCCCGGAATCATCCACAATATTCAGGAAAAAATCATCAGTTTCCAACTGCCCCGTGTTTCCATTACCCACGTCAGCAAGCAATTGGCTAATTAAACGGGACTCTAAACTAGACGCTAAACGATCTAAGGCTGATTCTTGCTCATCAAAGATATCCCTTGCACTTGGGTCTTCATAATCATTGATAGCATTAGCGTGATTAAAAAGGTGAGAACTGTTTAAAGCGTTTCCGCCAAAACTTGGATTTACGGGCGTATAAACTAATTCGCTTGAGTAAACCGAAGGCGAAACTATCAGCGCAATGAGCGCGGCCTTTCTGAAAAATATCGACATCCTTGGCTCCTTAAAATTCATCATGGTCTAGATCGTAAGTGTCCTGAAAGATCCGTTCCGCTTGCCATCGGATGATGTAATTCCCAACCACTCGTGTTGCATCGGCAGCGCGTTCTTTCGCTTGTCTACGACCAGGGGACAACGCCGTACGGAAGATCGGTTTTCTAGAGTGTTGAACCTCTATGATGCTTCCTGATAACGCCGTTGGCCTTTCTTTTACCGTCAAATTTTCCTTAAGGTCGGGATAACTATCATTGAGCGATTGCGAGAAGAAAAAATAGAAATCCTCTCCCAACCGCGTAATGGTTCTGTCCACAATGATTCCATCGACTTCACTGAAGTCATTGAATTTTTCCTTAAGATTATTTGTCGAGTCCTCAAGTTTTTGTCCATTTTCTAAAGGAGCAGCATTTTCAAGACCATGACTCTTTTCTTCTGCATGAAGAGCAAAGGAAAGCAGAGTTATTGTAAGCAGCTTGATTTTCATATGTGCTCCCATTCAAAGTCTATTTACAAAATGAGAATGTGATTCGTTGAAACTGAATAAAGCGTAATTCATGCTTACAGTGGCATATATAAACTTTCGAATTAATTACTGAAGGGAATTGATTAACTAAGGTTGGTAGGATTCGGTCAAATACTAATTAAATTTCATATGAACAACTAAATATTTTCAACTTTAAGTTTATAGCTGTTCGTAAATTCAAGGCCTAGGATTTCGATAAGACAAAGGTTCACTCATTCCCTACGCAGTTTATTTTCGTAGGGATCATAATCACGAACACTTTAAGGTAAAGATGATGGTAATTGGGAAAGCATCACTTATCAGCTTAACTTGTTTATATTTTTTATCAGGAGGTTTTAATAATGCTATCGCGTCAGATATAGAAGGGGATTTTTTACATAATGTTAATCAAGATATAGTCAATGATTATAATTATTTAGAAAGCTTCTCTTCTGGAGATTTAGATAATTATTCAGAATTAAATATATCTAATGCTACTGATTCAATAGCAATAATAAAGCAACGCAGTCCTGGTATTACCGCGAACAACAGAGCGAAGATAACGCAAAGCGGAAGTTCTAACTCCGCATACATTGGTCAAACAGGGCGCAATAATACCGCCTTAATAGACCAGAATGGTTCAAATAACGATGCCGCAATTGGGCAACTCGGAGTAAATTCTGAAGCGCTTATTTCCCAAGACGGGAATAACAATTTAGCAGTTATCGGACAAGCTAACTTCTCAAGACAGAGTAGTCAGCTGAGCATTGACCAAAAAGGCAATGGCAATACTGCTTATTTGGTTGGTTCTGGAAGAAGTAATTTAGGAATTTCTCAAGACGGCAACGACTTTGCTTTAGTGAAAGCGTCTAGCTCAATGAGAATTCACATCAATCAAGCCAATTAGCGCGCAGTATGGAAAGCTTGATTCACCGTTGCTTCTCGATGAAGTAACAACATAGTCGACATGGAAATGTATAAGGATACAACTTATGAAAGTTACACAAATTGGAATTATAGTCGGTGCTATTCTGGGCTTTAATGCAGCATACGCAGATAATTTACCTGCTCCTTTTCCAGCCTCTGAGCCAGCGTTGGGGACAATAGAAGGAACAACCGATCTTGGCATATCATCGACAGTAGCCGGTATTCAACCTTTAGCGATGGATAATACTGCCGTTTGGCAAATGGGTAGTGGCGATAATGCCAATGTCACCATTAACCAGAACACGTCTGGTGTTACTGATGGGCATGTTGCACTAGTTGACACACATGCTAGCTATAACTCTGACGTAGTGGTTCAACAAGATGGCAATCTCAATGAAGCTCACGTTAAGTTACGCTATGTAAACAACAACGCCTGGGTTGATCAAGATGGTGTTAGTAACCAAGCCCAAATTACAGTTCAACCTTATGGTCGAAGCAATGATTTACGAGTTACACAAGTGGGTAACGAGAACATCTCTGTCGTCAATGCTCTAGGTGGTGCTGACTACAATGAAGCTGATGTGAATGTCTCTGGTAACTCCAATACAACCTATACCGAGTTTAGTAACGCGAGTGTTGATAATAATGATGTAGACATCGATATCAGCGGCGATAATAACTATGTTCAAACGATAGTCAACACCGATGTTGGTGGTGGCGACGATAACTATGTCGATATCGATCTCGTGAGCAGTAGCGATAACCGAGTATTCACGTTACAAACAGGATCTCATTCAGATGCCATTGTTAGCTTAACAAACAGCAGTTCAAACCAATTTATGATTGAACAAACCTCTTATGATACTGCTCTCGTTTCAGGTAATGGCGCAAGTGGTAATGTCGGTATAATTTATCAGAATTAATATGATAAAGAGTGCATATATTAAAACGGCGTTGATCGCCGTTTTATTTATTTCTTTCCATTTTAATGGATTTTCTTCTGATTTAAATTCAGTACAGTGCCTGATAAAAAATAAAAGTCTTATTCTGACCATAAATAACAGTGTGGCATCTTCATTAACGTTGAGTACGAACACCAACTCTAATTTCAACCAGAATACGAATAGTGGTATTACAACGTTGATTATTAATATAAATCAGTTTCCTGCCACTATAAAACTTCACCCAAACAAGGGGATCTGGAAAATTCATAAAGACTGTACAATCAATAAAATAAAACCATAAATCTCGGTAATTCCCTCTTTCTACTTAAGTATTATTTTACCTTCGACAATACTATTAAATTAATTTCATAAATTTGATGAATAATTAGCTTTAAAAGTTAGCAAAATAACAATACGTGCTTTAAACTAAAACACCTAAAGTTCAAGTAATGAGTTAAGAAAAGGAGTTCCACATGGCTAAACTGGAGGCTCATAACGCCATTTTACTTGCGGAGAACAATTTACAATCGATACTACTAAAAGAGTCTATAGAACAGAAAGTTAACCTGAACATAAAACTCATATCACCGGAAAGGCTCAGTGCTAAATCCCTAAAAAACGATGACTTAGTTCTGATTATTATTGATTTCCCGACAATGAGTAAGCAATACATTGAGAAATACCAGGAGCTCAGAGATGACGTAGCAAGTGATGTCCATGAAGTGCTACTCAATACACCAGGCGATTTCCCGCACTCTGAAATGCTTAAATGGCAGTATCTTGTCGGCATTTTTTATACGTCGGACACGCTTGAAAAGCTCGTGGCCGGCTTTAACTGCATTTTGCAAGGCGAGATGTGGATGAGTAGAAAGCTCATTTACCAGTACATTAGCTTCTACAGAGAGAGGCAGTGCGCGAAAACCAGTCCTTATTACCTCAAGCTGACCAAACGCGAGCAGCAGATCATTAAGTTACTCGGTGATGGAGCATCTAACACTCAGATAGCAGATACCCTCTATGTCAGTGAGAATACGGTCAAAGCACACCTTCACAACACGTTTAAAAAAATCAAGGTGAAGAATCGCTTACAAGCTTTGATCTGGGTTAAGAACAACGTTGCGACAAATGAGTTTGTCCAATAGACCTAACTCTCTGCCCTCAACCATAAACAGTCAATGCAGTTAGAATGTAGAAATCCCAAATACAAAAAAGCCGTAGCATTTCTGCTACGGCTTTTTCTAATGTGGTCGGTGAAGAGGGATTCGAACCCCCGACCCTCTGGTCCCAAACCAGATGCGCTACCAAGCTGCGCTATTCACCGAGATATCTAACTGGCTCATTGCCTGTCGATGGAGCGTATAATACGGGTTCTGAATTTATCCGCAAGGGCTTTTTCTCATATTTATTGCGATTTTGAATCGTTCGAACAAAAGACATACAACAACGAGCATGATGTGACGAAAAACACACAGTTACCAACAAGTATTTAACTTATGAAACAGGATTGATCCAGATCAGTGAATTGATAATGCTTGTTAATACACTAAGCCATGTCATATAACTTTGAGGTATACACATGGACTTTTGGCTAGATCTCCTATTTGGTAATGCGGTGGGACTATCTTCAATGATAGTAATCTTCGGGGCTCTGGGTCTCATGATGTTTTATGGAGGCTTCTTCATATACAAAGTTATGACTGAAAAATCTCCTCACTAGAATCGCTCTGCCTAAATCATTTACTTTTAAGTATTCTTTTACTTTATAAGTAAATGTCAAAACGCTTTGCACCGGAGCAGACTTATTGTCTTCTCCGGTTTTTTCATTTTTAAACCTAACCTCAACTTAGGTATACTTACCCTATCCTTCTCCAACTTGAGATACACACTATGTCTCATGATGATGACTTAGATCTATTCCAAGAAATGATGGGCGATGTTAAACGTATCGACCATGACACCGCTGAACACCAGAAAGTACACCGAGTCACCGAATCTCACCTTGCTAAGCGTGAAGCCGCTATGTGGCTGTCTGACGACGAGAAAGACTACTTATCATTAGACTATTCGCCAATGATCAAGCCAGACGATGTTGTTGCTTATAAAAAAGACGGTGTACAAGAAGGCGTATACAAAAAGCTGCGCCTAGGAAAATACCCTATTCAAGCCAAGCTCGACCTTCATAGGAAAACACTGAAAGACGCACGTAACGAAGTGCTTTCATTTTTGCGTCAGTGTTTAAGAATGGATGTTCGTACCGTCATCATTGTTCATGGTAAGGGTGAGCGTTCGAATCCACCTGCAATGATGAAAAGCTACGTGGCAAATTGGCTAACACAAATCAACGACGTTCAATGTGTTCATTCTGCTCAGCAATTTCATGGTGGTACGGGCGCAGTCTACGTAATGCTCAGAAAGAGTAATGAGAAAAAGCTAGAGAACAGAGAGCGCCATCAAAAACGCACCAGTTAATAGGTTGAGATAGATAAATGGACTAGTAACGATTTTGCATCAAGATCGATATTTCGTGCCTAGACTCACACCAAGTGCTAAAATTACCTCAGTTAACGAATTTCAACTCAAAGCAACTATCCAAAGGTTGCTTTTTGTTTATCTACATTTCCGTTGTGAAACGCTAAGAGAATATCATGTCACAAGAATCCCAAGCTAAACGCCTTAATAAATACATCAGTGAAACTGGTTTTTGCTCACGCCGCGAAGCCGATAAACTGATTGATGCAGGCCGAGTTACTATTAACGGTAAGATCCCTGAAATGGGTACTAAAGTCTTGCCAGGTGATGATGTTGAGATCGACAATAAGCCTGTTCGCTCAAAAGAGAAGCCGATTTACATTGCTCTCAATAAACCAACAGGTATCACCTGTACGACTGAGCGTGATATTCCTGGCAACATCGTCGACTTTATTGGCCACCACAAGCGCATTTTCCCGATTGGTCGTCTAGATAAGCCTTCTGATGGCCTTATCTTCCTAACCAATGACGGCGACATCGTAAACAAGATCCTACGTGCAGGTAACAACCACGAGAAAGAATACGTGGTGCGTGTAGATAAGCCGATTACGACGGAATTCTTGAAGCAAATGGGCGCTGGCGTTCACATTCTCGATACAGTCACTTTGCCATGTAAAGTAGAGAAAGAGACTAAGTTCTCATTCCGAATTACGCTAACACAAGGCCTTAACCGCCAAATTCGCCGTATGTGTGAAGCGCTCGGTTATGAAGTATTTAAACTGCGTCGTGTTCGTATTATGAATATCTCACTAGACGGTATTCCTAACGGCAAATGGCGCTACCTGAGCGACGAAGAGATCACTGAAATTTTAGCGATGTGTGAAGGCTCAGTAAGTACGGAAGATGCGTCAAAAATGAACGCGAAAGGTCAACGCATTCGCAAAGCGACTGACGCGAAACTTTTTGATAGCCGTGAAGAGAACCAAGCTTCAACAGCGCGCCGTAATCAAAACGAGAACCGTACACGCACCTACCGCGGTAACAATGCGGATGAATTCCGTCATGCACCTAATTCAAAGCGTGGCCGCAATTCATCGAATGGTGAAAGCGGTGGTAATACCGAGAACTGGAAATCGAACTCTCGTTCAGAGCGTTCTAATTCAGATAGAAATCGTTCGGATCGCAATCGCACAGATCGCGATAATACCGATCGTAGAAGCGGTAAGCCGGCAAACCGCAGCCAAGATTCAAACAGACCGAACAAACCTGCACCAAAGCGTGTTGGTGGTACTTTAGGTCTGAAGAAGTAGTCTGAATCAGTAAGACGAGACACTCGATATAAAAACGCCCGCTAGATTAGTCTAGCGGGCGTTTTTGTTTGTCATTCGATAGTTTTATCATCATGACAACAATCTATAAACATAGATCAGCAAACTGGCCGCGAGTCAGCAGTGTTAAGTCTTTTGGGTCTAATTCAATCTCTAGCCCACGCTTACCTGCACTCACACATATCGTTTCAAAACCTGTCGCACTGGAATGAACGAAGGTAGGTAGTGCTTTCTTCTGACCAAGCGGACTAATTCCCCCCACGACATAACCCGTGGTTTTCTGAGCAATATCTGGATCAGCCATCTCTGCTTTTTTGCCTTTCGCCGCTTTTGCTGCCAGCTTTAGGTTTAGCTTCTGGTCGACAGGAATAACGGCGACTGCCAAATCTTTCGCCACACCATTCAAGCAGAACAACAGCGTTTTGAATACACGTTTGGGATCTTGACCAAGCGCTTCAACGGCTTCTAAACCATAGTTCGTATTATTGGCATCATGATGGTACTGATGCACGCTATGAGCGATTTTCTTTTTCTTGGCGAGATTGATTGCTGGGGTCATAACAAATCCAAACGATAGATAAACAAAAAGCGACGCCGAGGCGTCGCTTTAGTTAAATTTATCATGGTGCTAGAGTCAATCTAATTTAGCACCTATTGATACAATTGCTTGGATTCAATTACTTGTAAACCATTTGGCCTGAAGGCGCGTACTTGTTCACGTCAACCGGGCTGTTTGCTTCTAGGTACTCTTTCAGTACTTCAGCATCAACAAAACCAGTATTTACGTAACCTGGGTGATCAGACAGTTTAGGGTAACCGTCACCACCAGCAGCGTTAAAGCTTGGTACTGTGAAACGGTAAGTTTCGTCTAGACGAAGCTGTTTGCCACCGATGAATACATTCGATACTTCACCGTTCGCTACTGTCATAGAGATACCAGCAAACTGAGCGTAAGCACCAGAATCGATTGGTTTAGTCGCTACTACATTTAGGTAATCCAGAACTTCTTTACCCGTCATGTCTGTGTAAGTCAGGATGTTTGCAAAAGGCTGTACCTTCAGTACATCTTTGTAAGTAACATTACCGGCTTCAATTGAGTCACGAACGCCACCAGAGTTCATCACAGCGAAGTCTGCTTTTGCACGCTCCATGTGAGAAGTCGCAATCAAACGACCTAGGTTGGTCTGTTGGAAACGAACGACGTTACGATCGCCTTCAAGCTTGCCATTTGTCTCAGCGATTTGAACTTCTAGCTGTGCTTGACCTTGCTCTTGGAAAGGACGTAGGAATTCAAGTAGCTCTGGGTCTTGTGCGATTTCATCTTGAATAAGAACACGTTGCTTCTTACCGTCGATCTTAACTTTCTTCTTAAGGTTAACTGGAATCAGGTCGTAGCTCACCATCTCTAGCTCGCCATTACGGAATTCGTAATCAGCACGACCTACGTACTTGCCCCACTCGTGAGCTTGAACGATGTAAGTACCGTTCTGTACGTCAGGCTTACACTCATCACCCGGCTTGAAGTTTTTCTTCGCAACGTTAGGGCCTTCCATACATACAGGCTCTTGAGAGTGACCACCAACGATCATGTCTAGATCGCCTTCGTTTAGGTAACGAGCAAGTGCGACATCACCCGGAGCATTAACACCACGTTGGCCATTTTCGTAGTGACCCATATGAGTCACAGCAAAGATTAGATCCGGTTTTTCTGTTTCTTTAAGTTCAGCGATTAGCTTCTTCGCTTCTTCTTTAGGATCACGGAAGTCGATGCCTGCGATAAATTCAGGGTTACCAATCTTTTGGGTATCTTCAGTTGTTAAACCAATAACCGCAATCTTGATGCCTTGCTTTTCGAACATCTCGTAAGCTTGGAACTTACGTTCACCTGTCGCTTTATCGTAGATGTTTGCAGATAGCATTGGGAAGTTAGCCCAGTCGATCTGCTTTTGTAATACGTCTAAAGAGTTATCAAACTCGTGGTTACCCAATGCCATGGCATCGTAACCAATTTTGTTCATACCTTTAAAATCAGGTTCTGCGTCCTGAAGGTCTGACTCTGGAACACCCGTGTTGATGTCACCGCCAGATAGAAGCAACACGCTACCGCCTTCTGCTTCAACTTCTGAACGAAGTTGGTCAACTAGCGTTTTACGTGCAGACATGCCGTATTCGCCATATTTATTCTGCCAGAAACGACCATGGTTATCGTTTGTGTGAAGAATCGTTAGCTTGTAAGTTTCGTCTTGGTTCCAATCATGAGCTGATTGAGACGCACACCCAGCTAGAGTAGCTAGAATTGCAGCACTTAGTGCTGTCTTTAGAATAAGGCGTTGCTTCATTGTCATACCTTTGAACTTTTTAGGGGAATCCACTGCTTTTTTATCACTCAAACTCAACAAATGTCCGCTAAGGAAACATCGTTATAAGTTAGTAAAACATGAAGTAGTTTAAATTAAGACGGTAAACCTAACAGAGTGATTTCATATTTATGTAGGATAGATCACCTTAATCTCCTATCGAGAGTGTAACAAAGCGGCAAAGTTGCATTTGAGCAAATAAGTGATCACAGGCAAACGTTTTCATAATTTTTTAGATTATTTGTGATTGGCTCAATTCAACATCCCCGAAAGTGACCTTCGTTAAATTTATTCTATTTATCAAAGCTTTGGTTGATACGTTATAACATATCAACTGATAGGTTAACTGGTTTGAAAGTATCAACTTAACCGCAACTCGCTGACCGATAGGTACAAAAAAGCCGGCAGTTGCGCCGGCTGTTAATTATATGCAGTTCGATTATTTAATATCGATGTGCTCAAAGCCTTTGATAAGGTCATCAAGTGCTTTCATCTGCTTCAAGAACGGCTCTAGTTTGTCTAGAGGTAGCGCAGATGGGCCATCACAACGAGCTTGGTCTGGGTTTGGGTGAGCTTCAATGAACAGGCCCGCAATACCCGTAGCAAGACCCGCTTTAGCAAGTTCAACCGTTTGCTCACGACGACCGCCAGATGCAGCACCTGATGGGTCACGCATTTGTAGAGAGTGCGTCACGTCGAAGATGATTGGGCTACCGTTTGAAGACTTCTTCATTACGCCAAAGCCAAGCATATCCACAACAAGGTTATCGTAACCCATGCAAGCGCCACGCTCACAAAGGATGATGTTGTCATTACCGCACTCAGCGAACTTATCAACGATGTTGCCAACTTGATTCGGGCTCATGAACTGAGGCTTCTTCACGTTGATTACTGCGCCAGTCTTAGCCATTGCTTCAACAAGATCAGTTTGACGAGCTAGGAATGCAGGTAGTTGGATTACATCAACCACATCCGCAACTGGCTGAGCTTGAGCTTCTGTGTGGATATCAGTAATGATCTTCACGCCGAAAGTATCTTTCAGCTCTTGGAAGATTTTGAGACCTTCTTCCATTCCTGGACCACGGTATGAATGAACTGAGCTGCGGTTCGCTTTATCAAAAGACGCCTTAAATACGTAAGGGATGTCCAGCTTCTCGGTTACTTTTACATAGTGCTCACAGATCTGCATAGCAAGATCACGAGATTCAAGAACGTTCATGCCTGCAAATAGCGTAAATGGCTTGTCGTTAGCAATTGGCATATCGCCAATGTGAACTGTTTTTTGTTCCATCATATTCTCTCTAAATAATTATTAATTAGTGAACGACCACTGTCTTTGCGTTCATGACGTTCACTTGAGATTTCAGTAACTCAGATGCCGGGTCATCTGGGCATTGGTCGATAAAGTATTGATAATCCGTTGCTGCAACTTGATGACAGTCTAGCTGCTGATAAATAAAGCCACGGTCACGGATTTCGTACGGATCATCCGGCACAAAGGTTAACGCAAGATCGGTACACTTCAATGCAAGCGTATAACGCTCTTCTCGCAGTAATGCACTCTTAAGCAACGCTAGCCACTTACCAATAATCGTTGGGTGGTCGGCAACCTCTAAGTGCTCCGCTTTCACCTTAGCGAGTGGGCCATCATGTCCGATTAACCAAGCTCGTAAAGTTTGCACGCCAACATACTCACCGTTGTAAGGGTTAATATAGACGGCTGCTTGCCCGTACCAACTCACTTTTAGCAAGAATTGAGTAGGAAAAGAGACGCCCTCTACAGGGAAGCCTAGCTTGCGACCTAGAAAAAGAAAAATCGCACCAAGACTCACTGGGATGCCTTTCTTTCTCTCGAGCACTTTATCGATAAACGCGTTTTCCGATGAGAAGTAAGCGTCTTTATCGCCAGCAAAACCCCACTCGTAAAAGAATAGTCGAATAAAAGATTCAAACTTCTGCTGCTCATCGGTTTCATTAACCAAAGCAAACTCAGCGTCTTTTAACAATCTCGCCAGTTCTTGCTCAGCCCAGCTGTCTTGAGTTTCTGGGTTAATCGCTTTATTTAAGATCAATGCACCTTCAGCTAACTCTAGCTGGTCAAAGTCTTCATCAAAAAATTCGTACATACGTAACTAACCGAAATAAGGAGATAATTAACCGAAAAATGTTGGTGTCTTGGTCATTGCGATTTTGCCTGCCATCGCTAACCAACCTAGCGCACCAAAGAAAGAGAATACTCTCAGTAGCTTGTTTTTACCTAGCTTAAGCGCAAAGAAACCTAATGCGATGTAAGCCATAACACAAGTTAGTTTTTCGGTTAACCATGGTGCTGCTGGTGTAAATGGAATAAAGCCAGTGATGAAAATCAAACCAATACCCGATAGCAATAGCAACGAGTCATTGATATGAGGGAAACGCTGCAAGAAAGGATGCTTAAGCTTAGGTGAGTTAGCCATCATAAGAGCGAAACGAATCGAGAGAAGTAGCGCACTTATAGCAATCGTTAATAGGTGAAAATGTTTTAGACCTTCGTACATGGTATTCCTTTATATTTTTATATGTGCTTTCGTTAACACGAGCCTCACAATACCCGTTAATGCTCTGTAGTTCTGCATAAAATCTCTGTATTTCTGCGTTAAATGCATTATCGGGTTAAATGTATTGTCGAGTTAAAGGTATCAATTTAGCAAGTTCATCATCCATTGCTCACAAGACGATTAACAATCACTAACTATGAACAGTAACGACCCAATGTCACTCGGTCATTACCACCGTAATCTTTCTCTGTGACAACATCGAGATAACCGAGCGCCTGCATAATCTCACGAACTGCCAAACCTTGGTCATAGCCGTGTTCAAATGCTAACCAACCTTCATTTTCCAAAAAGTCGCGTGCGTTTTCAGAAATGTATCGAATATCTGCAAGCCCTTTCTCTTCAGCAACCAGTGCTGTGATCGGCTCAAAACGCACATCGCCTTGAGATAAATGAGGATCATTCTTCTCAATGTATGGCGGGTTAGAAACAATCAGAGAGAACTTCACAGTTTCTTCAGAGCTCAAAGGCTCAAACCAACTGCCGTGCAAAAAAGTCGCATTGGTGATATTGAGACGTTGTGCATTCTCTGTCGCAAGCTGCTGCGCTTCAGGGCGAAGATCAATACCCGTTACCTGTCGATTCGGCATCTCAGACGCCAATGCTAACGCGATAGCACCTGTACCAGTCCCTAAATCGAGAATCGCGCCTTGCTTGCCGTACGTTTTATCCAAAGCTACCTCAACCAAACGCTCGGTATCTGGGCGTGGGATTAATGTAGAAGGGGAAACTTTTAACGGCAGTGACCAAAACTCACGCTCACCAATTATGTAAGCCACAGGCTCACCGGTTAAGCGACGTTTTAGAAGGGCATTGAATTCAGACTCTTGCTCTGAGGTGAGATGCTTCTCAGGCCAAGTCAGTAGGTAAGATCTTGGTTTATCTAAGGCGTGACAAAGCAGTACCGCTGCATCAATGGAGGGTGATGTGTTATCACCCTCTTGAAGCTTTACGATTGCTGCTTTTAAAGCACTTTCAACCGTATATGTTGACTGCATACAGGTTAGTTGTTCTCTGCAAGTGCAGCAAGCTGATCGGCTTGGTGCTCTTGAAGTACAGGATCAAGCAAGCTTTGCATGTCACCTTCAAGTACTTCGTTAAGACGGTAGATAGTAAGGTTGATACGGTGATCCGAAACACGACCTTGTGGGTAGTTGTACGTACGAATACGGTCACTACGGTCACCAGAACCTAATAGGTTACGACGTGTATCAGAAACCGCTGCCGCGCGGCGCTCTTCTTCTGCTTGAACAATACGAGCAGCAAGAACAGCCATCGCTTTCGCTTTGTTTTTATGCTGAGAACGCTCGTCCTGACACTCTACTACTGTACCCGTTGGTAAGTGAGTAATACGGATTGCTGAATCCGTGGTGTTAACGTGCTGACCACCCGCGCCTGATGCACGGAAAGTATCAATTTTAAGGTCGCCCGCTTTGATTTCTGGAAGATCCGCTTCTGGGATCTCAGGCATAACCGCAACCGTACATGCTGACGTGTGAACACGGCCTTGAGATTCGGTTTCAGGTACACGTTGTACACGGTGACCGCCTGACTCAAACTTCATGGTGCCGTAAACAGCGTCGCCACTAACCTTAGCGATCATCTCTTTGTAGCCGCCTTGCTCAGAAGCATTGCTGCTCATGATTTCAACACGCCAACCTTTCTTCTCAGCAAACTTAGAGTACATACGGAACAGGTTGCCCGCGAAGATACCTGCTTCATCACCACCCGCACCTGCGCGGATTTCTAGGAAACAGTTACGCTCATCGTTTGGATCTTTTGGAATAAGAAGAATCTGTAGCTCATCAGTCAGACGCTCAATTGCTGCTTTCGCATCTTTGATTTCATCTTGAGCCATTTCACGCATTTCTGCGTCGTCTTCGTTTGCCATCTCTTCAGCAGCTTCTAGATCTTCTTTCGCTTGCTGGTATGACTGGAAGCAAGCTGTCACTTCTTCAAGTTGAGAGTATTCTTTCGAAAGTGCACGGAATTTGTCTTGATTCCCGATCACATCTGGATCACCAAGTAGATGTTGAACTTCTTCATAGCGTTCAACAAGTGTTTCAAGCTTTACTAGAATCGAGGCTTTCATAATGTCTTATCTTGTTGGAGGTCTAATATTATTGAGGGTTTTCTAAGCCCAAACTCTGTCTAATGACCATTAATTTTGCAGGTTCTCCTTGCTCAGCTGCACTTTGAAGTGCGCGCGTTGGAGCATGGATCAATTTGTTTGTGAGCTTATTGCTGAGCTCGAGTAAAACTTTTTCAGGGTCACCGCCAGCGGCAAGCGATTGTAAACTTTTACTTAATAATTCTTCGCGGATTTCGTTAGCCGATTTACGGTAATCTCGAATACTGTCTACCGCTTGTAAAGAGCGCATCCAACTCATGAACGCGGCACTTTCTTCACTGACGATCGCTTCAGCTTGAATCGCTTCAACTTTACGTTGTTCGATATTGCCATCAACAATCGACTGCAAATCATCAACCGAATAAAGGTAGGCATCATTTAGATCACCAACCTGCGATTCCACATCACGTGGAACGGCAATATCAACCAATAACATCGGCTGATGCTTTCTTGTTTTTAGAGCAGTTTCCACCATACCCTTACCGATAATAGGCAATGGACTTGCGGTTGAGCTAATTACGATGTCCGCTCGATGAAGATGATCAGGGATCTCATTCAAGCTGATCACTTCAGCACCAAATTCTTCTGCTAGCCCTAGAGCACGTTCTCGAGTTCGGTTCGCCACAATCATTTTTGTACAGCCATTCGCCGAAAGGTGCTTAGCCACCAGCTCAATGGTTTCACCCGCACCAACCAGTAACACGGTTGAATCTGCGATGGATTCAAAAATATGCTTGGCTAAGGTACAGGCTGCGTAAGCTACAGAAACCGCGCTTCCGCCGATTTCAGTTTCAGTTCGAACACGCTTCGCAACAGAAAATGATTTCTGGAATAGTTTTTCCATTGAAGCATCAACGGATTTGTTCTCTCGCGAGTCCGTATACGCTTGCTTCACCTGACCTAAGATCTGCGGTTCACCCAAGACTAAAGAGTCCAAACCACAAGCAACGCGCATTAAGTGTTTAATCGCCGCCTGCTCTTCATGGATATAAAGGCTTGGCTTTAGCTCTTCTGGGCTAACTTGATGGAAAACCGACAACCAATCGATGAGTTTGTTTTTAGCCACGCCTTTAACGTCGCAATACACTTCAGTTCGATTACAGGTAGAAAGTATGACACTTCCATTCACGTGTGCATTTGCGTTAAGTTGCTTGAGTGCCTCAGATAATTTATCTGGACCAAAAGCGACTTTTTCTCGCAATTCAACCGACGCTGTATTGTGATTGATACCTACGGCAAGCAAAGACATGTATCAGAAGTTCTCGATCAGGGAATGGAAACAAGGGGCGAATTTTACTTGATGCATGGCTCTATTTAAAGAGCAAGCGGGATTTGTTTTCCTGAGTTCGTGAATTCAATGCTATAGTTGAAGCGTTTTTTAGATAAATTTGAACAAGTTGTGAGCAAACATGAGCAAGCTTCTCAAAATCGCGTCTCTTATTTTTATGGCCATAACTATGGTGGGTTGCTCGTCTATCCCAGAACAACCAACCAGCGTTGAATGGCAAAGTCATCAAGATCGGCTTTTACAGATAGACAACTATCAAGCCTCAGGCAAGCTCGCTTACATTTCCCCAGAGCAACGTCAAAGCCTAAATTTCATTTGGAAACATTCACCAAATCAAAGTCAATTAAGGCTCACTACTTTTCTCGGTCAAACTGCACTGAACCTAACCATAGATCCATCGGGTACAAAAGTCGTGACCTATGGCGATCAAGTATTTACTCATGCGAGCGCTTCAGTCTTGGTTGAGCAGCTGACAGGTTTACAGATCCCTATTGATCACCTGCCACAATGGTTCCTTGGCATTCCAGACCAAGCCGATAGCTACCAATTGAACACGACCAACACGCTTGAATCTCTCACCAAACAAGTCAGCAACCAATTATGGACACTGAGTTTTGCTAACTATCGCAATACAGAGATGCCGAATAAGCAACTATCGGGTGAAGACAACACTAAGGTAGAGATAATCCCACTCCCTACTCGATTGTCATTCAAGCAAGACAATAACAAAATCAACATTGTAGTTTCGAAGTGGACACTGAAAAGATGATAACAACGCCAACCCATTGGCCTTCTCCGGCTAAACTGAATTTATTTCTCTATATCACTGGTCGACGTGACAATGGCTATCACGAACTTCAAACTTTATTTCAGTTTGTCGATTTTGGTGATGAACTGACGGTTACCGCAAACTCAGAAACTAGCTCGATAACAATCACACCAGAAATCCCTGGGGTAGCACTTGAAGACAACCTGATCTGGAAAGCCGCTACTGCGCTACAGCAATATACCTCAACCTGTTTCGGTGCCGATATTGAACTCAAGAAAGTACTGCCTATGGGTGGCGGTATTGGCGGAGGCTCTTCAAATGCAGCAACCGTGTTGGTCGCTCTGAATTATTTATGGCAACTCAACCTGTCAGACGATCAACTCGCCGAGATCGGTTTGAAGCTTGGTGCTGACGTTCCTGTCTTCGTTCGAGGCCACGCCGCCTTTGCTGAAGGGGTTGGAGAACAATTGTCACCAGCTAATCCGGATGAAAAATGGTATCTAGTCGCCAAACCTCAAGTGAGCATAGCAACTGCAGACATATTCAAACATTCAGAATTAACTCGAAATACGCCAAAGCGAGCGCTAGCAACGCTTCTAGAGCAAGAATACGTAAACGATTGCGAAAAAATTGTGCGAATGCTGTACCCAGAGGTTGATAAGCAACTTTCATGGCTGCTACAATACGCGCCGTCGAGATTGACTGGTACAGGTTCGTGCGTTTTTGCTGAATTTAACAGCAAAAAAGAAGCCGAATTGGTGCGAGAACAACTGCCTGACACAGTTTCCGCTTTCGTAGCGAAAGGAAGAAACATTTCTCCTTTAAAAGAAACTCTGGCTGAATACCAATCAGCCCACCCACAATCTATTTAAAACTGGACGCAACCCGAGGTTTCCACCGTGCCTGATATGAAGCTATTTGCTGGTAACGCAACACCTGAACTAGCCCAACGTATTGCTGATCGTCTATACATCTCTCTTGGCGATGCTACTGTAGACCGTTTTTCTGATGGCGAAGTCGCTGTTCAAATCAATGAAAACGTTCGTGGTAGCGATGTATTCCTGATTCAATCAACTTGTGCACCAACCAATGACAACCTTATGGAATTGGTGGTAATGATTGACGCAATGCGCCGTGCTTCTGCTGGCCGTATTACTGCTGTAATCCCTTACTTCGGTTATGCCCGTCAAGATCGTCGTGTACGTTCTGCTCGTGTGCCAATTACTGCAAAAGTTGTTGCAGACTTCCTTTCTAACGTTGGCGTTGACCGCGTTCTTACTATCGACCTACACGCAGAGCAAATCCAAGGCTTCTTCGATGTACCTGTTGATAACATCTTCGGCACTCCAGTTCTTCTAGAAGACATGGCTAACCGTGGCTTAGAAAACCCAGTAGTGGTTTCTCCAGACCTTGGTGGTGTTGTACGTGCTCGTGCAACGGCTAAAGCGCTAGGTGATGTTGACATCGCTATCGTTGATAAGCGTCGTCCACGTGCTAACGTTTCTGAAGTAATGAACCTAATCGGTGATGTTGAAGGTCGTGACTGTGTTATCGTTGATGACATGATCGATACGGGTGGCACACTATGTAAAGCAGCTGAAGCGCTTAAAGAGCGCGGTGCTAAGCGTGTATTCGCTTACGCAACTCACGCTGTTTTCTCTGGTACTGCTGCGAACAACATCAAGAACTCTGTTCTAGACCAAGTTATCGTAACGGATTCTATCTCTCTATCTCCAGAGATGGCTGCGACGGGTAAAGTGACAACACTTAGCCTTTCTCGCATGCTTGCTGAAGCGATTCGTCGTATCAGCAACGAAGAATCAATCTCAGCGATGTTCAACTAATCAAAGCCCAATAGCTTTTTTTACAAAAGCTTGGTTTTAGAAACACGCGAGAGAAAGATATTAAGCACTTCAGTCAATGAAGTGCTTTTTTTATGTCTGAGTAATATTGCACTGCTAGTTATCACAAACAGGAATAATCGCGCAGCTATCAGCTAGCTCGCACCTTTTTCATAAACTGTGATATCATACGGCGCTTTTTGAAATCCCAAGAGAGATCCATACCTTGAGCCAACAAATAAAACTTCTCGTTGGACTGGCTAATCCAGGTCCAGAATACGCCAAAACTCGCCACAACGCGGGCGCTTGGGTAGTTGAAGAATTAGCGCGTGTACATAACGTGACACTAAAGAACGAACCAAAGTTCTTTGGCCTAACGGGTCGTATCATGGTTCACGGTGAAGATCTTCGTTTGCTGATCCCAACGACTTTTATGAACTTGTCAGGCAAAGCAGTTGCAGCCTTAGCAAAGTTCTACCAAATTAAACCAGAAGAGATCATGGTCGCTCACGATGAGTTAGATCTGCCTCCTGGTATTGGAAAGTTTAAAAAAGGTGGTGGTCATGGCGGACATAATGGTCTGAAAGACATCATCAGCAAGCAGGGTAACAATAAAGAATTCTATCGTCTTAGATTAGGCATCGGCCATCCAGGACACAAAGATAAAGTTGCAGGTTATGTATTAGGCAAAGCTCCTCAAAAAGAGCAAGAGTGTATCGAGGCCGTCGTTGACGAATCGGTTCGCAGCCTAGACATCTTATTAAAAGATGGCCTACCAAAAGCACAAAATCGCTTACATACGTTCAAAGCAGAATAAGGTTTATATCATGGGTTTTAAATGTGGCATCGTTGGTCTACCAAACGTTGGTAAGTCAACTCTGTTTAACGCACTGACTAAAGCAGGCATCGAAGCAGCAAACTTTCCATTTTGTACGATCGAACCAAACACAGGTATCGTTCCGGTTCCAGATCTACGCTTAGATGCATTAGCAAAAATTGTTAATCCACAGAAGATCCTTCCAACGACAATGGAATTCGTAGATATCGCGGGCCTAGTTGCTGGCGCATCTAAAGGTGAAGGTCTTGGTAACAAATTCCTAGCTAACATCCGTGAAACTGACGCTATCGGTCACGTTGTACGCTGCTTTGAAAATGAAAACATTGTTCACGTTGCTGGCAAAGTATCTCCAATTGAAGATATCGAAGTGATCAACCTAGAACTTGCACTGGCTGACTTAGACAGCTGTGAGCGTGCAATTCAACGTAACGCGAAGAAAGCGAAAGGCGGCGACAAAGATGCTAAATTCGAAATCACTGTACTAGAAAAGCTACTTCCAGTTCTAACTGAAGGTGGTATGGCACGTACTGTTGAACTTGGCAAAGAAGAAGCGGCAGCAATCGGCTACCTAAACTTCCTAACGCTTAAGCCAACAATGTACATCGCAAACGTTGCAGAAGATGGTTTTGAAAATAACCCATA
The DNA here is from genome assembly GCF_041474215.1 of Vibrio sp. 10N.222.52.C12. NCBI lineage: Bacteria > Pseudomonadati > Pseudomonadota > Gammaproteobacteria > Vibrionales > Vibrionaceae > Vibrio > Vibrio sp. 10N.222.52.C12. The sequence continues at coordinate 1,244 of NZ_JBFRTR010000088.1, read as the reverse complement.
CCTAGACGCTGTTCGTGAATACGCAGAAAACGAAAACAACGTTGTTGTTGCTGTTTGTGCAGCAATCGAATCAGAGCTTTCTGAGCTTGATGACGAAGATCGCGAAGAGTTCCTTGCGGATATGGGTATCGAAGAACCAGGTCTTAACCGAGTGATCCGCTCTGGTTACGAACTACTGACTCTTCAGACTTACTTCACAGCTGGTGTTAAAGAAGTTCGTGCTTGGACAATCCCTGTAGGTGCAACTGCGCCACAAGCAGCGGGTAAGATCCACACAGACTTCGAGAAAGGTTTCATCCGTGCTGAAGTTGTTGGATTCGATCACTTCATCGAATTTAACGGTGAGAGCGGTGCGAAAGACGCAGGTAAATGGCGCCTTGAAGGTAAAGAATACATCGTTAAAGATGGTGACGTTGTTCACTTCCGCTTCAATGTATAATTCTGATTAAACATCTAGAAAAAAGGCCAGTGAATTCACTGGCCTTTTTGTTTTTCCCCTTTCTAAATTGTCCCTCACCAGAAAGTTAACTTCCTATATATATCGCCTTTTAGACCTGTTTTTTGTCGACAAATACGCCTCTTTGCCTAAAAAGAAACCGAACAGATGTTTATTCGCGATTTATTCAAAAAAAAAGTTGACGGGTTTCACTCAACTCCGCATAATGCGCCCCGTTCACAGCGAAGCGGCAACGTTTCGAAATGAGCAACAATATGGAAATGGCTACTTAGCTCAGTTGGTTAGAGCACATCACTCATAATGATGGGGTCGCAGGTTCAAATCCCGCAGTAGCCACCATTTCCTAAGCACTCTATTTGATATTAAAGTTTGTCTTTAGTAACAAAGAGTTTTTAGGAAATAACGCGGTCGTGGCGGAATTGGTAGACGCACCAGATTTAGGTTCTGGCGCCGAGAGGTGTGAGAGTTCAAGTCTCTCCGACCGCACCATATTGAGATGTCTTTAAGATATCATTGTTGGGCTATCGCCAAGCGGTAAGGCACCGGCTTTTGATGCCGGCATTCCCTGGTTCGAATCCAGGTAGCCCAGCCACTATTTAAAGTGTAATTATCTTTAAAAAGATAATGGCATTGAAAGCAAGATTATATTATATTGTCTCGCTCTCAGATGGCTACTTAGCTCAGTTGGTTAGAGCACATCACTCATAATGATGGGGTCGCAGGTTCAAATCCCGCAGTAGCCACCATTCTTTCTTCGAGAAAGAAAAGACAACGTTATATTGAATCA
>NZ_JBFRTR010000087.1:0-19190 GCF_041474215.1 Vibrio sp. 10N.222.52.C12 | reverse complement strand
ATATTACTTTATATATAACATATTCACTATGATTATATAAAATCACAGAACATCTCTCTTAAAGACCGAGCCTCTAATAGCTCAATCTATCAACCTGTAAATCTGTCAATCTGTCAGCAGTCAACGATCAACGATCAACGAGAAGTTGTAGCAATGGATATAAAAAAACCACGCATCATGCGTGGCTCTTAGATTGACACTAACGGGATAGAATCAATGAATAGAGAGCTCTAAACAACACCTTCAGAAATCAGGCTATGTTTGTTCAGCAATCGGTACATGGTTGCACGCGAAACTCCAAGCTCCTTAGCGGCCAACGATACTTGACCACCATAAGATTCCAGAACAATCAGCAACGCATCTCGCTCTGAACGCTCACGGATACTTTTGAGACTGCGGCGCTCATCATTCTGTTTTGGTAAATCCAGTTGGTGATCCTCAATGATCACAGCATCAGACATCAACACAACACGCTTAATCTGATTCATCAGCTCACGCACATTTCCAGGCCAATGGTATCGATTCATCGAACGGATAGCATCGTCTGAGAAGCTCTTCGCTTGAGCATTAAACTCTTTCGAGTACTCACGCAGAAAATGATTCGCCAGTACTGAAATATCGCTCACACGTTCTTTTAAGCTTGGAACATGAATACGCAGAACATTGATATAGTGATAAAGCTCTTCATTGAAGTCGCCCTCGATCAACGCCTTCTCGATATCAGAGGAGTTCGCGGCCAGAATACGCACATCGACAGATTTAGGTCCATTCGCAGTTTCAATCTTACCTTCTTGTAGAAAGCGCAACAGGTTCAGTTGTTGATTGCGTGGCATCGCTAAAACATCATTAAGCAAGATGGTTCCGCCATCGGCTTCTTCCAACATACAAGGCGCAGTCGCTGACTGTGCTGATATGCCAAACACCTCGGCCTCTATTCTCATTTCAGACAAGGCACGACAGTTAACCGTTAAAAATGGTTTCTGTGCTCGCGACGAATTTTGATGAATCGAGCGTGCAATCGTCTCTTTACCAGCCCCACTCTCGCCATAAATCAAGATACTGACATCAGTCGGCCCAATACGCTTTACTTGGTCTCTCAAGCGCTTCACGGCCACAGAATCGCCTAGCAGTCCCATGTTGTTATTGATGCCGTAGTTTGGCCATACCTTCTGCTCAAGCTTAAGCATACCCAGTTGGTGACCAATGGTACTCAGCAATTGAGCATCTGGGATTGGTGCCGTGAAAAAGTCGATACAGAAGTTGACGATAAACTGGCAGATCGTATCAGAGCTTAATTGAGATTCACGGATAAAGGCGAGCCATCTCACCTGCTTGTTATTGCTCACAAGGTTAGCAATACCGTTGAGACTGAACTCATCATGACTAAGATCGACAATACCAATACATGGGCCAATATCAGCAATCAAGGCATCGGCTTTTCGTAAATCTGCACACTGGGTACACTGCCAACCCACTTGTTCTAACACTGATAACCAGGGTTCGTACGCACCACCAACGACGATAAGAGAACCTGGTAAGGAATCCATCTTAAATTGAGTTCCCATCCTTCTTCCTTATTCTATTTTTATTTAAATCAGACTAATACGAGTCACTGCTTCATCGTTCGACAAAATGCCGCGAGAGCGTATTCAGCGCAGAGACGTATAGTAGTGAGACTATCTTAGATTTTATGTCTCAATAGTAAGACTATGTCAGAAATAACGATTTTTCGAATCAAGAGTGCGGTACAGACTAGGTTTTGAAGCCCCAAAACAGAAAAAGCCACCCGAAGGTGGCTTTTTAATTACATAGGCTGTTACGCCCTATAAGCGAGAATTACGCCTGTGGACGCATTGCCGGGAACAAGATCACGTCACGGATTGTGTGCGTGTTTGTAAATAGCATTGCTAGACGGTCGATACCGATACCTTGACCCGCTGTTGGCGGTAGGCCGTGCTCTAGTGCAGTAATGTAGTCTGCATCGTAGTACATCGCTTCGTCATCACCCGCGTCTTTCGCGTTAACTTGCGCTTTGAAACGCTCGTCTTGGTCTTGTGCATCGTTAAGCTCAGAGAAACCATTCGCAACTTCACGGCCACCGATGAAGAACTCAAAACGGTCTGTGAAGAACGGGTTGTCATCGCTACGACGAGCTAGAGGAGAGATGTCCGCTGGGTAGCCAGTGATGAACGTTGGTTGAATTAGCTGAGGCTCAGCCGTTTCACCAAAGATCTCTTCTAGAAGCTGACCACATGTCCAGAACGTTTCTACGTCTACGTGTACAGATTTTGCGATAGCAACCATCTTTTCACGGTCTTGTAGGTCTGCTTCTGTTAGCGCTTGAATCTCAGCGTGCTCAGGGTTGTAGTGTTTGATTGCATCGAACATGCTCATGCGAGCGTAAGTGCCACCGAACTCAACCGTTTCGTCACCGTAAGGCATAGAAGTAGAACCAAGAACGTCCATTGCTGCCGTGCTTAGCATCTCTTCTGTCAGATCCATAAGGTCTTTGTAGTCAGAGTACGCTTGGTAGAATTCCATCATTGTGAATTCTGGGTTGTGACGTGGAGATAGACCTTCGTTACGGAAGTTACGGTTGATCTCGAATACACGGTCAAAACCACCCACCACTAGACGCTTAAGGTAAAGCTCTGGTGCAACACGTAGGTACATGTCGATGTCTAGTGCATTGTGATGAGTGATGAACGGACGTGCAGTTGCGCCACCCGGGATCACGTGCATCATTGGCGTTTCAACTTCTAGGTAGCCTTTCGCGCTCATGAAGTTACGGATTGAAGATACAAGCTTAGAACGCACGATGAATGCATTACGAGAATCTTCGTTCACGATTAGGTCAACGTAACGCTGACGGTAACGCATCTCTTGGTCAGTTAGACCGTGGAACTTCTCTGGTAGAGGACGAAGTGCTTTAGTCAGCAATTCAAACTCTTCCATGTTCACGTAAAGGTCGCCTTTACCTGATTTGTGAAGCGCACCTTTAACACCGATGATGTCACCGATATCTAGGCCTTGGTACTTCTCTTTCAGTACTTTTTGAACGTCTTTCGCTGCGTATGCTTGGATACGACCAGAAGTTTCTTGAATCGCAAGGAATGGACCACGCTTCGCCATAACACGACCAGCGATCGCAACGATGTGGTTAAGCTCTTCTAGCTCTTCCTTAGTCTTCTCACCGAATTCCGCTTGAAGATCGCCAGCTAGGTGCTCACGACGGAAGTCATTTGGGTGACCGTTAGCTTTGCAGTTTTGGCGGATGTGATCCAGCTTGCTGCGGCGCTCAGCGATTAGTTTGTTCTCTTCAGGTGAAGAAGCTTCTTGTGCGTTTTCGTTTTGAACAGCATCAGTCATTAGAGATGTACCCTGCTTTTAAAATTTGGACCGCTATATTTTTGCAAATATAGGCATTTTTACCAATATTATTGGTAAAGCTTAATAGTTGATAAAGCTTACAGACCTGATTTCAGGCTAGCTTCAATAAACTTGTCTAAGTCACCGTCAAGAACCGCTTGAGTATTACGGTTTTCGATACCGGTGCGTAAATCTTTGATACGAGAATCATCCAGCACGTAAGAGCGGATTTGACTGCCCCAACCGATGTCTGATTTCGTCTCTTCGCTCGCTTGTTTTTCAGCATTTTGTTTTTGAATCTCAAGTTCAAAAAGCTTAGCACGTAGCTGCTTCATCGCTTGATCTTTGTTCTTATGCTGCGAACGGTCATTCTGACACTGAACCACAGTGTTAGTCGGAACGTGAGTAATACGTACCGCTGATTCCGTGGTGTTTACGTGCTGACCACCAGCGCCAGAGGCACGGTATACGTCAATACGTAGGTCAGAAGGATTAATGTCGATCGTAATGTTGTCATCAATCTCAGGATAGATAAACGCAGATGCAAATGAAGTATGACGACGACCACTTGAATCAAATGGTGACTTACGAACTAGACGGTGAACACCAGTCTCTGTGCGTAACCAACCGTAAGCATACTCACCAGAAATACGTACCGTTGCGCCTTTAAGGCCAGCAACATCACCATCCGACACTTCGATAACTTCAGTCTTGAAGCCTTTCGAATCTGCCCAACGTAAGTACATGCGCAACATCATTGAAGTCCAGTCTTGAGCTTCTGTACCGCCCGAACCTGACTGTAAATCGATGTAGCAATCTGATGCATCGTGATCACCAGAGAACATACGACGGAATTCCAGCTTCTCTAGCTTAGCTTCAAGCTCGGCCAGTTCTGGTTCAATTTCATCGAACGTTTCTTGATCTTCTTCTTCAACCGCAAGCTCTAATAGGCCATCAACATCCTCAACACCTTGGTCAAGTTGGTCGATCGTTTCTACTACCGCTTCCAATGCAGAACGTTCTTTACCTAGCGCTTGAGCACGCTCAGGTTCGTTCCATACATCCGGTTGTTCTAATTCTGCGTTTACTTCTTCTAGACGCTCTTTCTTAGCGTCATAGTCAAAGATACCCCCTCAGGATATTTGTGCGCTCAGACACATCCTGCAGACGGTTTTTTATAGGATTGATTTCAAACATTTTAGCTCATCATTTATGAGTAGAATTTAACCGAAGAATTGTACTCAAAAGTGTGACGGAGATACAGAATTTTTTAGAGTGGTGAACCAAGATTCAACAACTTAATGGGATATAAAATTGACAGGCATAAAAAACACGTAAATTTTGTAAGGGCAGGAAGGAAAACAAGCCCTGTTTTTGAACAGAGCTTGTTGAATTTGGCACTATATGATGAGCATTATTGAGCCCAAAATCACTATTTGGCTTCGATATGATCAATCATCAGCTGCAACGATTGGTTGCCGCGAAATTCGTTGATATCGAGCTTAAATGCAAGATGAACGGTTTTTACTGATGCATCAGGCCAGCGACGTAGGTCGACGTTAAAGGCAATACCGTCAATCATCACATTGGTTGGGTGGCCTTTGTAGAGCGGCTCAAGCATCAGCTTAAGGTGCTTTTCACCCACCAGCTTTTGGTGCAGCACTTTAAACTCACCATCGAAGATTGGCTCAGGGAAAGCTTGTCCCCACGGGCCACCTGAACGCAGCGTTTCAGCGGTGTGCATCGAGAACTCTTCTGGTAACAGCTCACCATCAGACAAGATAATGCCCTTCAGTGCTGTTTCTCCAAGTTCATTCTTCACCACATCATTGAACAGCTTGCTGAAGCGTTCAAAGTCCTTTTCCATGATGGTTAAACCAGCCGCCATTGCGTGGCCACCAAATTTAAGAATCAAGCCAGGGTTTTGAGTATCAATTCGGTCCAATGCATCACGCATGTGCAGACCCGGAATTGAACGACATGAACCTTTGATACTGCCTTCGCCGCCATCTGCAAACGCAATCACTGGGCGGTGGTATTTGTCTTTGATACGCGAAGCCAAAATACCAATCACACCTTGGTGCCAATCACGTTGGAATAGTGCCAAGCCAGAAGGTAGGTCGTCTTTACCAAATTCAAGGCGCTCACAAAAAGCCATCGCTTCTTGCTTCATACCCTCTTCGATCTCTTTACGTGTTTGGTTCAAGCCATCTAACTCACTCGCCATTCGACGAGCCGCATGGATGTTGTTACTCATTAGCAGCTCAACACCAAAAGACATGTCGTCTAATCGACCAGCTGCATTGATACGAGGACCAAGAGCAAAGCCAAAGTCAGACGCCACCAAACGCTTAGCGTCTCGCTTAGCAATTTCGATCAAGGCTTGAATGCCCGGACGAGCTTTACCCGCACGAATACGTTGCAAACCTTGATGAACTAAAATTCGGTTGTTTTCATCGAGTGGAACCACGTCGGCAACCGTACCCAGCGCCACAAGGTCAATCAGTTCCATCAACTTAGGTTCTGTCATGCCGCGCTCTGCAAACCAACCCAATTTACGCATGTGAACACACAATGCCATCATCAGGTAAAAAGCGACACCAACCCCCGCTAGGGCTTTCGAAGGAAAAGCACAGCTCTCAAGGTTTGGGTTAACCATCGCATCGACCATTGGCAGTTCATTGCCCGGCAAGTGATGGTCGGTAACCAGAACCTCTAGTCCTTTCTCTTTAGCGAAGCGAACACCTTCAATAGAAGAGACACCGTTATCAACCGTCATGATCACTTCGGCGCCAAGCTCGATTGCCTGTTCGACAACCTCAGGGCTCAAGCCATAACCATCTTCAAAACGGTTTGGTACCAGATAATCGACGTTAGAACTGCCCAACATACGTAGAGCAAGTACGGACAACGCTGAACTGGTTGCGCCATCGGCATCAAAGTCACCAACAATGATGATGCGTTTTTGCTGCTGAATGGCCTTGAACAACAGTTCAACCGCAGCATCAATGCCACCCAGTTTTTGATAAGAGTGCAAGCCTTTCGCTGCTGTCTCTAGTTGGTCAGCACTGTCGATTCCACGACTCACATAAATACGCTTTAATAAGTCAGGTAAGTGAGCAGGTAAGACTGAAATGTCGACCTCAGGACGGCGTTGGATCTCTATCATATAAAAATGGGCCCGATATCAATCAGGCCTCTCCTTAAATCAAAAACATGGGGGATAAATGGCAATACAGAAAACGAGATTATTGCTCTAAACGTTGAAGAAGTTGTGCTGGCGGCAAGTAACCACTCACCAACTCACCACTTGCTAGTACGATAGCCGGTGTACCATTGATGCCAAGCTCACGACCCAATTGGTATTGTTTAGCAATGATCTGCTTCTGCTCTGCTAGGTCTTTACCAGACGCTGGCATTTGACGATTTACTTTAGCGTCATGCATCGCTGTTTTTGGATCATCTGACGCCCAGATTGCCGCCATTTGATCAGCAACTTGTCCTGTCGCACCTTGACGCGGGTAAGCCATGTAACGAACGGTAATACCCAGATCGTTGTAGCCCTGCATTTGGCTGTGCAGACGAACACAGTAGCCACAGGTAATATCCGTAAATACCGTCACAACGTACTTTTCGTTATCAGCTTTATATTCGATAACCGTATCCGACATTGCTGCTACTTTTTCAGCATTCAACGGAGCTTGACGCTCAGCCAAAACATCACTGAACTTTCCGTTTTCATCCAAAGAGTAAAGTGTACCGGCTAGAAAGTGATCGCCCTCTGGAGAAGAAAAGATAATGCCGCTGTTGGTTTGAACTTCTAAAAGACCATCGATATCCGAAGGCACAATCTTATCGACCTTAATACCGATTTTTTCAAAACGCTTAGTTAACGCAGCTGTATCAATAGCTTGAGCTGGAGCAGCTTCTACGGCTGTTGATGTTGTTTCTACTTTCGCTTCTGATGCATTACATGCAGTAATCATAAGAGGAAGCGCTAGTAGAGGAAGACGGCGTAATACGCTCATTAAGTTCACCTTAAAAATAAATGGATTTAAGCACGTGGGTGATGCTGCGCGTGAATTTGCTTCAGCCTTTCAGTCGCCACGTGAGTATAAATTTGGGTTGTCGATAAGTCACTATGCCCAAGTAACATCTGTACGACCCTGAGATCTGCGCCATAGTTCAGTAAATGCGTCGCAAAAGCGTGTCTCAATACGTGTGGTGACAACAGCTCTGTATCGATCCCAGCGACGACCGAGTAGTGCTTAATACGATACCAGAACGTCTGACGGGTCATTTGCTTGGCGCGTTTACTCGGAAAAACCACATCAGAACTGTTTTCGCCAAGTAGATGTGGACGACCTTGTTCAATAAAAGTCTCTATCCAATCCACCGCATTTTCGCCCATTGGTACTAAGCGCTCTTTGCCACCCTTACCAATAACACGCACCACGCCCTGTCTTAGGCTGATGTTTTCCATCGTCAAGCTAACCAGTTCTGTCACACGCAAACCGGTTGCATAGAGTAACTCAAGCATCGCCTTATCGCGAAGCTCAATCGGATCGTTCGGATCTGGCGCATCGAGCAAAGCATCAACCTGCTCTTCGCTCAAATCTTTCGGCAAGCGTTGCGGCAGCTTCGGGCTGATCAACAAGGCACTTGGATCATCGCCTCTGATTTTCTCGCGGTGCAAATATTGGAACAAGCGACGAATCGCCGACAACATACGGGCACGAGAGGTCTGCTTAAAATCGGCGTCGGCTAACCAGCCTTGATAATCCTGTAAACCTGAAAGGCTAATGAAGTCGAGGCGGTAATTGTTCTTTTCCATCCACGCTAATAACTTGGACAAATCGGTACGGTACGAGACAAGCGTATTCTCCGATAATCCTCGCTCCATCCACATAGCATCTAAAAACTGCTCAACGAGACCGTGGTCTGCGCTCTGCCCTTGAGGCGACTGCATAGTGTTACTCACAATATTGGAAACTGTTTTGAGAGTATGCCAGAGCAAATATGAATGCCATAAAAATTACGACTTGAGCGGATAATCGCTGCAATCGAAGTCGATTTATGGTTAGAATTCGCCATCTGAAATTAAAATCGAACGTTTGCTATGAAAATTGGATTATTTTACGGCTCAACCACCTGCTACACAGAAATGGCAGCAGAGAAAATTCGCGGCATTATTGGTGAAGACCTAGTTGATATCCATAACGTGAAAGAAAGCCCTCTTTCATTGATGGCGGACTACGACCTTTTATTGCTGGGCATCTCGACTTGGGACTTCGGTGAAATCCAAGAAGATTGGAATGAACTGTGGGAAGACATCGCAACCACGCCTATGAAAGGCAAGGTTGTGGCTCTGTTTGGTTTGGGTGACCAAGAAGGCTACGGCGAATGGTTCCTAGATGCGATGGGTCTATTGCATGATGAACTGAAAACCGCGGGTGCAGAGTTTGTTGGCTTCTGGCCAAACGATGACAGCTACGAGTTCGAAGCGTCTAAAGCGTTAACCGAAGACAAATCTCAATTCGTTGGTTTGGCGCTTGATGAAGATTCACAATACGAGCTAAGCGACGACCGTATCGCAAGCTGGGTTGAGCAAGTACTGGTTGAGTACAGCGAAAAGCTATAACCAAACAGAAGTACTCCCGGCTAAGTAGCTAACCAAGTAACTAGCTGGATATAAAAAGACCACAGAATACAAAAAGGCCTCATTACTGCGAAGTAATGAGGCCTTTTCTATTTCATCTCGAAGGACAATCTAATCTCAACGGAAGATTAAACAGTCTCCTCAGCCATCTCTTGCTCTGTTGATTTACCAACGAAGAACATACAGATGATTGCAGCAGTCGTTGGAAGCAACCAACCCATACCGATCTCAAACAGTGGCAGCATCTTAAGTGCAGACACGTCTACACCCGCTACTTTAGCGCCATCAATAAGAGCAAACAGCAGTGACACTAATACTACTACGCGGTAAGCCACTTTTGGATTAGGGAAACGGCTACGTAAGAATGTCAGAGCAACCAACGCGATAGCGACTGGGTACAGTGCAAACAGTACTGGAACAGACAGAGAAATCAGTTGAGAAAGACCAACGTTCGCAACGGTTGCACAAGCTACACCATTGATGATTACCCAAGTCTTGTAAGACAGAGGCGTTAGCGAGCTGAAGTAATCAGAACATGCTGACACAAGGCCAATCGCCGTAGTTAGACATGCTAATAGTACGATCACAGAAAGCACTAGCTGACCAGAAGGACCAAACAACGATTGAACGTATAGGCTTAAAATAGCACCGCCATTGTCTGCACCAGCTGCGACTGTTGCACTTGTTGCGCCTAGGAAAAATAGAGAGATGTAAACAAACGCCAGACCCGCTGCGGCAATACAACCCGCGCTAATTAGGTACTTAGTCGTCGCTGCACGGTCAGTAATGCCCTTGCTACGAATCGCATCAACAATCAGCATACCAAACATCAAAGAAGCAAAAGTATCCATGGTGTTGTAGCCTTCAAGGAAACCTTTGGTTAGTGGTTGAGTGATGTACTCACCGTGAGCCGCAAGAATATCGCCTTGAGGGTTAACGAATACAGCAATCGCCAGCACAACCAAACCAACGAACAGTGCAGGTGTTAGCACCTTACCAATGACGTCAATAAGCTTACCTTGCGACCATGAGAAGAACATCGCTACTGCAAAAAATGCAATCGAAAAGAGAGTTAGGTGAGCTTGAGAGGCATCGATGAAGAACGGTTTCACCGCCATCTCATAGGCAACAAGGCCAGTACGCGGTGCAGCAAATGCAGGACCGATAATGATAAAGATCAGTACAGCCATGATGGTTGCTGCTTTCTTAGGAAGATCTTTAGTTAAGTGACCCCAAGAGCCACCAGCCACTGCGACCGCGACGATAGTGATTAACGGCAGACCAACGGCAGTCAGCAGAAAACCAGACATCGCTGGAAGGAAGTGATCACCGGCTAATTGGCCAGCTAGAGGTGGGAAGATGATGTTACCCGCACCCAAGAAAAACGCAAAAAGCATAAAGCCCAATGCCATTATATCTGTTAGTTTTAGACTCTGTTTCACAGATAATCCTTAATTATATTTATGAATTTATGTTGTGCTTACATGAATGTTACAGCTCAAAGCTGCCAATCAATCTATAAAATAGTCGCGCATAATGACGAAACAACTGGCTAGCTGCAAGTCACCACACAAAAACACCATATAAATTTGCATATGAGAACAAAAAGCAGTGGATTCCACTAGCTATAGAAAAATAGCCACAATTATAAACTAACCATAATGCACAACAATATTCTTCCAAGCAGAACATTGATTCATACAAGCGGTTAACATTAGAGCTAATCACTTAAAATATCTCGATACTCAGAACATTAATGAAAGACAAAACAGTGCAAACTAAAAGCTTCAATTTTAAGCAATTCTCAATTTACGGCGGGAAAAGCGGTATGCCAGTCAGTACCGATGGCGTATTACTTGGCGCTTGGGTAAGCCTGCCACAAAGATCATGTGTACTCGATATTGGAACCGGGACAGGTCTGCTGGCTTTGATGGCTGCGCAGCGTTTTGAAGATGCTTCAATCTCTGCGATAGATATTGATCAACACGCTATTGATGCTGCCACTGTCAATATTGAGCAGTCGCCTTGGCAAAATCGTATCTCCCTTGATCACGGCAGCGTGTTAACAACCGACTTTCCACAAAGGTTTGATGCGATCATCTGTAACCCGCCCTACTTCAACTCTGGAGAACAGGCGCAGCAAAGCCAAAGAGCCACCGCCAGGCACACCGACAGCTTGGATCATTTAGCGCTTGCCCAGCGTTGTTTCGAGATAACAACCGACGCCGCGACTGCCAGTTTCATCCTACCGACGCCTGAGGGGGAAGGTTTTATCAAGCTTGCCGAGCAATGTGGTTGGTATCTAGCAAAACGCCTTGATGTAAAAACAACAGATAAAAAGCCAGCTAGCCGAATTTTATTCGAGTTATCTAAAGATCCTGCTTGCGAGCAAGATTTGCAGCGCGAATCGCTTACAATTCACCATCAAGGTGGTTATAGCGAAGCATTTATTGCGCTCACTAAAGATTTTTATCTCAAGATGTAGCAAATACCATGTGATCCTAATCACTAATGCTTCTATAATGTCCGACTACTCTTTTTTATCGTCTGCTTTTTGAGGCAGAAACATTTATTGCTTGTGGAGAAACAACAGTGATCAGAACCTTTGCAGAACTCGATCTAAACCAAGAGCTGCTTAAAGCAATTGACGAAATGGGCTACGAACGTCCAACACAGATACAAGCTGAAGCAATCCCACAAGCGTTAGATGGAAGAGACGTTTTGGCTTCTGCGCCAACAGGTACTGGTAAAACAGCATCATTTGTATTGCCAGCACTGCAATACCTACTGGATTTCCCACGTAAGAAATCTGGCCCTGCACGTATGCTTATCCTGACGCCAACGCGTGAGCTAGCAATGCAGATCACCGAACAAGCACGTGAGCTTGCTAAATACACCAGCCTAAATATCTTCACGATCACGGGCGGTGTTATGTACCAAGAGCACGCAGATATCTTAAGTACAACTCAAGATATCGTAGTAGCAACACCTGGCCGTTTGATGGAATACATTGAAGGCGAGCGTTTTGACTGTCGTGCGATTGAATGGCTGGTTCTAGATGAAGCCGACCGCATGCTAGACATGGGCTTTGGTCCTGTTGTTGACCGTCTGTCTGCAGAGTGTCGCTGGCGTAAACAAACTTTACTGTTCTCAGCAACACTAGAAGGTAAAGGCATTGAAGGCTTCACTGAAGATCTACTTAAAAACCCAGCGGAGATCGATGCGAAATCATCACTTCGTGAGCGTAAGAAGATCACTCAGTGGTACCACCGTGCAGACACGGCAGAGCACAAGCTAAACATCCTAAAGCACGTCATCACAGAGCAAGCTGAGCGCAGCATCGTATTCTTGAAGACGCGTGATCGTCTAGGTGATCTACGAGCTCAACTTGAAAGCGCGCAAATCCCATGTGCGTGGATCCAAGGTGAAATGCCTCAAGATCGTCGTAACAACGCGATTGCTCGTTTCCGTGACGGCTCTGTAAACGTACTACTAGCGACTGACGTTGCTGCTCGTGGTATCGACCTTCCAGACGTAAGCCACGTAATCAACTACGACATGCCACGTACTGCTGACGTATACCTACACCGTATTGGCCGTACGGCTCGTGCTGGTAAAAAAGGTAACGCGGTTTCTATCATTGAAGCGCACGATCAACTAATGATTGAGCGTGTGGCTCGTTACACAGACGAACCAATCAAAGAACGCTTCATCGAAGGCATGCGCCCTACGCATAAGAAAGCGGCCGTGACTAAGAAGAAGAAGCCGAAGAAAGAAGATAAGAAAGCGGTAGAGAAACAAAAAATCGCGAAGAAGAAAAAAATCGCGAAGAAAAAGAAAGCAGCAAAGAAGAAGTAATCTACCAGCTTCAACGATTCAATAAAAAAGCCCCATGCAGTTCGCTGCATGGGGCTTTTCTCTATCTGGTCTGTTATCAGGCTAAAACCGAGAGCTACTCGTTAGCCAAGGACTACTAGTTTTGCTCTTCGCGCTTAAAGACAAGCTCTTTCGCGTTCGACTCTTCTTCAACGAAGTAGTAGCCCGCCGTATCAAACTGGGTCAGCGCCTCAACCGAGTCGATCTTGTTCTCGATGATGTAGCGAGCCATCATGCCACGCGCTTTCTTCGCGTAGAAACTGATCACCTTGTACTGACCGTTCTTGCAGTCTTTGAATACAGGGGTAATCACTTGGCCATCCAAGTTCTTCGGCTTCACGGCTTTAAAGTATTCGTTAGACGCCAAGTTGATCAACACATTGTCGCCTTGAGCATTCAACGCTTCATTCAGCTTGTCTGTGATGATGTTGCCCCAGAACTGGTACAAGTTAGTACCACGAGCATTGGCTAAGCGTGTACCCATCTCTAGGCGGTATGGCTGCATCAAATCTAATGGCTTAAGCAAGCCATATAACCCAGAAAGCATGCGCAGGTGGTCTTGTGCGTAGTCAAAATCTTCATCCGATAGCGTTTCAGCGTCTAGGCCAGTGTATACATCGCCTTTAAAGGCTAGGATTGCTTGGCGTGCGTTGTCTTGGGTAAAGGTCTCGCTCCACTGCTCAAAGCGCGCTACGTTCAACCCTGCGATTTTATCGCTGACTTTCATCAGTGCAGAAATATCTACTGGCGTCAGTTTGCGGCACTCTTCAATCAGCTCAGCAGAGTGTTCAACAAACTCAGGCTGACTAAAGCGTTCCGTCGCTAATGGTAATTCGTAATCAAGTGTTTTGGCTGGAGAAACGACAACTAACATAACTTTACCCTAATCGGTTATCTAACTGGATGCTGCTAGAGTATAGAAAAAACATCAACTTGTCTTTATGACTGTTCCTATTACTTCGATAGGGAGAATGAGCTTCGATAGACAGAATGAGACAAATGACAGGCAAACAAAAAGGCTAAGGTCGAAACCTTAGCCTTTCTAATCACTTTAGGATGAGCCGTTTATCGCTCCAACAAGATTACTTCTTGTTGTTGTCCCAAATACCGTCTTCCAGCTGAGACTTAAGCTCTGGGAAGTCATTCGAATCGAATGTTGGTACTTTACCCGCGTCTAGTTGGCGGTTGTAGTCTTTAGCTAGCTTAATCACGATGCCTGATAGCAGGATAATCGCCACCAAGTTAACAATCGCCATTAGGCCCATCGATACGTCAGCCAGTGCCCATACCGTTGGTAGAGTTGCTAGAGAACCGAACATAACCATACCCAGAACAACGATACGGAACAGCACTAGGCCTTTCTTGTTGTTGTGCTCAAGGAAGATAAGGTTCGTTTCAGCGTACGAGTAGTTTGCAATGATTGAAGTGAAAGCGAAGAAGAAAATCGCTACCGCTACAAAAATGCCGCCCCATTCGCCCACTTGTGCTGTTAGTGCACGTTGCGTTAGTTCGATACCCGTTACTTCACCGTGTGGTACATACTCACCAGACATCAGGATGATTGCGACTGTTGCTGAACAGATAACAATGGTATCCATGAACACGCCTAGCATTTGCACGTAACCTTGTGATGCTGGGTGCGGTGGGTAAGGCGTAGCAGAAGCTGCTGCGTTTGGCGCAGAACCCATACCCGCTTCGTTCGAGAACAAACCACGTTTGATGCCGTTAATCATCGCTTGTGCGATTGCGTAACCTAGGCCACCCGCTGCTGCTTCTTGCAGACCGAATGCACTCTTGAAGATAAGAGCCAGTACTTCAGGCACTTTCTCGATGTTCGCGAACATCACGTACATAGCGATCGCTAGGTAAGCCAATGCCATGATTGGAACGATGATTTCTGCTGTGCGTGCAATCTTACGGATACCACCGAAGATAACGAACGCAGAGATGATTACGATACCAACACCAACGTAGCTACGCTCAAGGTCGAATGCCGTATTCATTGCGCTTGCAATCGCGTTCGCTTGAACCGCGTTGAATACAAGACCAAATGCAATGATGAGGAAGATAGAGAATAGAACCCCCATCCAACGCATGCCTAGGCCTTTCTCCATGTAGTATGCAGGGCCGCCGCGGTAGTTACCGTCGTTATCACGCGTTTTGTATAGCTGTGCCAGTGTGCTTTCTGCAAACGATGTTGCCATACCTAGCATTGCGATTAGCCACATCCAGAAGATAGCACCAGGGCCACCAGCGGTTAGTGCTACAGCAACACCTGCCATGTTACCCGTACCTACACGAGCAGCGAGACTAGTACAAAGAGCTTGGAAAGAAGAGATACCAGCACTGTCTGCTTTACGGCTGTTTCTAAGAACAGAGAACATGTGGCCGAAATGGCGGAATTGAATGAAGCCTAGTCGTACAGTGAAGTAGATACCCACACCAACCAGTAAGTAAACTAAGATAGATCCCCAAAGGAGATCGTTCATCAAATTGATTAAGTCTGTCACGTGAACCTCGTAATTGAGTTTAAGCACCGATCATGCTTCCTAGCCTTCCTCTTAATCGCCTATGCCTCTGTCAATGTTGTGTCGGCACTCTTGTTATATTCTTGCGGCGATTGAGACTGTAAATGTCGCTTCATGCATCCATTTTACGTATCAGTGTATTTTTTGACGGGCGGATAATGCAGCGAGACGGCCTAAAAATCAATATGCAAATACACTTATATTAAAATGACATTTCACTAATAACACACCTTTTGTTAACACAACTTTCAACAATGCAGCCCAATAAAAGTCACATTATCGGGACATAATATCAACAACAGCCACGGCACTACACCAACAAGAACACCATCCTATAAAAATGACGTCAGCCTAGGTTTTACAAGGTATAGTGAAGATCTTCGTTTTTTTCTAGGCCAATGAGATCCCTATACCGCACGGTACCATGTGCACTTCAATGCATTGTAGTCAAAACGCTATTCCATTCGCACAATGAATTAACATTCAATAACCCCCAATTTAATCGTTTACTTAGGTTTGATTGCCTGTTTTTTATACATAATAATTATCACAATGTGTGAGCATGCATAAGAAAATAGAACAAAAGCTTCATGGATTTGAAACAAATGAGAAACAAATCAAAGTTATTGTGAACCTAAATATGATATTTATTGGTTCGTAAGAACTAGTCCCACGGAAGGAGATATGGCTTATGGATAGCTTTCAATTCGATGAAGTATCAGAACTAGAAATGCCTCGTGTAACTCAAAAATCACGCTCGAAACCACTCAAGCGTAAGTGGCGTGAAATCGAAGCCATCAACGATCGTAGGCAGCTTGAGAAAGAGCTGAGAGAGATGAACCTAGGTCTTGATTTTAGCCTTGACGATATAAAACTTTAATCAGCACGATAAGAAATCAGATAGCAAAAGGCACCTATATAGGTGCCTTTTTTATTTTTTGAGGTAGTTAATCCGCTCAAAGCGCCATTTGGAAACCAACCCTCTAATATAGAGGACACCAAAAATAGGTGCACCTCAACATTACAACGGGCTAAACACACTCTTGTTCATTTTGTCGAACCCGAGCCGCGAGTTGGCGATATTGATCGGCGATGGTCTCTCCAAAAACAGGGTCATCTTCCGGTTGAAGCCATTGAGACTCCACTTCTTGCCAATCTTTCACCGTGAACGCCTCAACAATCATGGGTAGCACATGCTTCTCTTCATATTCCATGTGCTTTCGCTGAGCCTTAACAAACGCTTCAAGCTGCTCAATAAAGACTTGCTGAGGAACCACCGCATCTTGAAGGATCATATCGACCAAACCTAAAAAGTCCGCCGTTTTCTCAGAAAGCAATTGATGCTCTAACTCCAAGTCTTCAATCGCTTGCTCGCTGCCATATTGCTTAAGATAGTAGCGATAAATGACGTCTTCTTTAGGGTGATGCACTTTGTCTGAATGGTTCATAAGGTAATGAACCACCTCTGCGATCAGGCTATAGTTTATTTCTCGCTCCTGTTTCAGAAACTCTAACTTACTGTTGAGTATCGCGAGTAAACGAGCCATATAGCCATGCTCTCGTCTTATCCTTTCAATCATCATAGTATTGCACTCCATTACACCTACTATTTATAAGTGTATACGAATATGCTGATTTATGATTTGACCCTGCTCAGAAAACCACCAACCTACACTTCTGTTGGTAAACGCCAGTCAATAGGTTGTTGATCCATAGAAGAAAGCAGCTTGTTGGTTGTAGAGAAATGCTGACAACCGAAGAATCCACGGCGTGCCGATAATGGCGATGGGTGAGGTGCAACCAACACATGATGCTTGTCGTCATCAATCGCTTGACCTTTCTTCTGGGCGTGTGCGCCCCACAACAAAAAGATGATCGGTTCAGAGCGCTGATTGAGCTCAGCAATAATGGCATCGGTAAAGGTTTCCCAGCCACACTTAGCATGTGAGTGTGCTTTTGCCTCTTCGACTGTAAGGACTGTGTTCAACATCAACACCCCTTGCGATGCCCAAGAATC
Organism: Vibrio sp. 10N.222.52.C12; assembly: GCF_041474215.1. Lineage (NCBI taxonomy): Bacteria > Pseudomonadati > Pseudomonadota > Gammaproteobacteria > Vibrionales > Vibrionaceae > Vibrio > Vibrio sp. 10N.222.52.C12. Next base: position 1,741 of record NZ_JBFRTR010000087.1, on the reverse strand, counting down.
GAGATAACCATGACTAGGAATCTCAAAGCCCTCTATATCTTGTGCAAGCTCTTTGTACATATTGCGTAGAGAAGGTGGGATTTTCACACCAGGAAGCACTGAGAATGCTAAGCCGTGAGCTTGGTTAGCACCGTGATAAGGATCTTGCCCTAAGATAACCACTCGCACGGATTCGAAAGGCGTCATATCAAAGGCACTGAACACCTGTTCTTGTGGCGGGTAGACGGTTTTACCACTATTACGTTGCTGTTCAACAAACGCGAGGACACTCTGAAAGTACTCTTTATCACGTTCATCATTAATAATGGATTCCCAAGTCTTTGGTGCGGTCATCGTTTTACTTCCCAATCATCAAGGTTTCTAGCGGCTTTCGCCAGACAAAAAAATAGCTGTATCGGCTAACTGTCCTAAATAAGGCTCTAGTTATACCTCATACAGCTATCAATAAACATGATGTGTAGGGTTCACTTGTTGATGAATCATAATAATCAGTTCAAGTTGTGCTTATCTCGATTAACCACTTTTCTGCTGTGTACGATGGTGGCCGTGGTTATGCACGTGACGGTTTGGTGTAGGTAAACGGCGTGCGACAGCAATAGTTGAAGTTTGGGTGATTGAATACATAAAGGCACCTCCTCTAAGACATCGTGAACTACATATTCACTTTAATACTATGAAAGAAAGGTGCCAATTTTTAGAAATAGACGGAAATAAATTTCCCCCTCTATTATTACGCTTGTTCGCTCGCTAGCGTTGCTGAGCGATGAAACATTCTAAGTTGTTGAATTTCCTCTTTCCAGATCGTCGAATCAATGGTTTCCAAGATAAGAGGGATACCATTAAAGCGAGAATCAGAGGCAATATACTCAAAACAATCCCAGCCAATTTCGCCTTTTCCTAAAGAATGGTGTCGATCGACTCGGCTCGCGAACTCAGCTTTTGAATCATTGATGTGCATTGCTCTTAGATAGTGCATACCCACGATGCGGTCGAACTCAGCAAAAGTATGCTCACACGCCTCTTTTGTACGTAAGTCATAGCCAGCAGTAAACGTATGGCAGGTGTCTAAGCACACACCAACACGTGACTTATCTTCTACCTGCTCGATAATCTCTGCTAGATGTTCAAACTTCCAACCCAGATTAGTGCCCTGCCCAGACGTATTCTCGATCACTGCGATTACGTCAGGTACCGCTTGATGAGCTAGGTTGATCGATTTAGCGATCTTCGCCAAACATTCGCTTTCTGAGATTTTCTTTAAATGACTCCCAGGATGAAAATTCAAAAGCGTTAATCCAAGTTGATTACAACGCTCCATTTCATCAATAAAAGCCGCGCGTGATTTCTCTAGCTTCTCTTCTTCTGGTGCTCCTAGGTTAATAAGGTAGGAGTCATGAGGAAGAATGTGCTCAGCACCGAAGCCCAACATTTTGCAATTAGCTTTAAAGGCACTAATGGTTTTCGCTTCTAGCGGTTTTGCCGCCCACTGTCTCTGGTTCTTGGTAAACAGTGCAAACGCATTGGCGCCAATTTCACGTGCACGCATAGGCGCCTGATCAACTCCACCAGCAGCCGAGACATGAGCGCCAATAAACTTAATATTTGTTTCCGGTTTTGAGGATGAATTATTGTTTGTCATTAAATCACTTTACACTTTCAGAATGCTTAATAAATAAAGGGTCGTATCGGTTGTAGTTCAATAAAAACACAACAAATGTAGTAAACTTACAACAAATATGAC
>NZ_JBFRTR010000086.1:15476-15699 GCF_041474215.1 Vibrio sp. 10N.222.52.C12 | reverse complement strand
ATTTATAGTGACCTCAACAAAAAAACATAAATAAAAGGTCTAACGATGGAACTCAATACCCTGATAGTTGGCATCTACTTCCTATTCTTAATTGCGATAGGGTGGATGTTTCGAACGTTTACAAGTACGACAAGTGATTACTTCCGTGGGGGAGGTAATATGCTGTGGTGGATGGTAGGTGCAACCGCATTTATGACTCAGTTCAGTGCTTGGACATTTACTG
>NZ_JBFRTR010000086.1:0-14779 GCF_041474215.1 Vibrio sp. 10N.222.52.C12 | reverse complement strand
AGTGCTTGGACATTTACTGGTGCAGCAGGTAAAGCCTTTACCGATGGCTTTGCCGTAGCGATTATCTTCATCGCGAACGCATTCGGTTACCTAATGAACTACCTTTACTTCGCTCCGAAGTTCCGTCAACTGCGTGTTGTGACGGTAATTGAAGCGATTCGTATGCGTTTTGGTAAGGTGAATGAGCAAGTATTTACTTGGTCTGGTATGCCAAACAGCGTTATCTCTGCAGGTATTTGGTTGAATGGTCTAGCAATCATCGCATCGGGTATCTTCGGCTTTGATATGACAACGACGATTGTCCTAACGGGTCTGGTTGTACTGGTGATGTCAGTGACGGGCGGCTCTTGGGCGGTAATCGCATCTGACTTTATGCAGATGGTTATCATCATGGCAGTAACGGTGACATGTGCAGTCGTTGCTATTTACCACGGTGGCGGTGTTACGCAGATCATTAGCGACTTCCCAACGGATTCGTTCATCACGGGTGACAACCTTAACTACATGAGCATCTTCAGCATCTGGGCTGTGTTCATCTTCTTAAAGCAGTTCAGCATTACCAACAACATGCTTAACTCTTACCGTTACCTTGCTGCAAAAGATTCAAACAACGCACGTAAAGCTGCACTGCTTGCTTGTGTACTAATGACGCTTGGTCCAATCATCTGGTTCATGCCTTCTTGGTTCATGGCTGGTCAAGGTGTTGATTTAGCAGCTGCTTACCCAGAAGCTGGCAGCAAAGCCGCTGACTTCGCTTACCTTTACTTCGTTCAAGAATACATGCCTGCAGGTATGGTTGGCCTTCTGATTGCCGCTATGTTCGCAGCAACAATGTCTTCAATGGACTCAGGTCTAAACCGTAACTCAGGTATCTTCGTTAAGAACTTCTACGAGCCGATTCTTCGTCCTAAAGCGACAGAGAAAGAGCTAATGGTTGTTTCTAAACTAACGTCTACCTTCTTCGGTATCGCGATCATCTTGGTTGCTCTGTTCATCAACTCTCTTAAAGGTCTGAGCCTTTTCGACACCATGATGTACGTGGGCGCATTGATCGGCTTCCCAATGACAATTCCAGCATTCTGTGGCTTCTTCATCCGTAAAACACCGGATTGGGCAGGTTGGGGCACGCTAGTTGTAGGTGGTGTGGTTTCTTACTTCGTTGGTTTCGTTATCACTGCGGACATGATTCAAAACTGGTTCGGTCTAAATGAACTAACTGGCCGTGAGTGGGCTGACCTGAAAGTGGCTATCGGCCTTATCGGTCACATCATATTTACTGCTGGCTTCTTTGTTCTTTCAACACTGTTCTACAAGCCTCTTGCTGAGCACCGTGAGAAAGACGTAGACAAGTTCTTCAACAACCTAGCGACGCCACTAGTTGCTGAAAGTAATGAACAGAAGAAACTGGATAACAAGCAACGTCGTATGTTGGGTTCACTTATCGCGGTAGCGGGTGTGGGCGTAATGACTATGTTCGTACTGCCAAACCCAATGTGGGGACGCATGGTATTCGTTCTGTGTGGCTTGATTGTGTTCTCTGTTGGTCTGTTACTTGTTAAAGCAGTCGATGACAAAGTCGAGCAACAAGACGAAGTGACTCCAGCCGAAGGCTAATTTAATACGCATCCTAAATAACATCACGGCCACCTGAACGGGTGGTCGTCATTTTTATAATCCAAACTTTAATGTGAGATGTACGATGAACAAAAAACTATTATCGGTAAGCATTATTAGCGCGTTCACACTCGCTTTTGCAACAGGCTGTACAACACAAGAAAAAACAGCACCCGTAGTCAGTGTCGCTGAACAAGCTACGCCTGCTGTTAGCGAAATTGACCGTAGTTACCTATTGAGCAGTGACCGCTTAACAGAGGTAGATGGCGACACTTTAGCCGTTGCTTCGGAAGAGCAAGTGGCTGCGCTTAAAGCACAATTTGAAAACCTAAAAGATGGCGACGAAGTGGTTATCCCTGCCGGTAAATACGCGAACTTAGGTCAAGTGACGATCACGGCGAATGACATCACTATCAAGGCAGAGCAAGCAGGTTCTGCGTGGATCACGGGGTTGATTCAGTTTGAACTGAAAGGCGATGACATCACGCTTGATGGCTTGGTATTTACTGAAGGCGGCCCTAAAGAACGCTTTGGTGCAGTTCGTATGATGGGTAATGGCAATACGCTTCAAAACTCAACATTCTACTACTTCAACCACGATTACACGTACGAGCCAGACGAGCGTCGTTCTGAGTATCCAAAGTACCTTTGGGTATCTCTATGGGGTAAAGACGGCAAAGTCATCAACAACCGTTTCGAAGGTAAGCAAAAACGCGGCACTTTGATTGGTGTACAAAAAGATGACACAGCTGACAACCACCTGATCGCAAATAACATCTTCATGGATCAAAAGCCTAACCAGTTCAACGAATTCGACATCAAAGAAGCGATTCGTTACAACGGCAACAGCTGGGAAGCGATCCGTATTGGTGATTCTAAATCTTCACAGTGGGATTCAAGTTCTAAGTTCGTGAACAACCTAATGATCGATATGGATGGTGAGCGTGAGCTTATCTCGATTAAGTCGGGCGACAACACGATCTCAGGCAACACGATCTTCCAAAGTGCAGCTCTTATTTCACTGCGCCACGGTAAAGGCAACACAGTTGAGAACAACATGATTCTTGGCAATGGAAAGCGCCTAACGGGCGGCATTCGTATCTACGATGAAGATCATGTGATTCGCAATAACTACATTGCCAACACTCGTGGTCGTGATGGTGTGATTGAAGGCAACGCTGACCTACGTGGCGGCATTGTTATTAACACGGGCATCATCGACGTAGCGAATGGTGAGCAGCTAGATCAATCGGTGAAAGGCAAAGAGCTTAATAAGCAGTGGACACCGAAAAACATCACGATCGAGAATAACTCTCTAGTTGATACTGAGTGGGGCATTGTTTACGGCAACCAAAGTCACCGTGTAAGCCTGTTCAACAACGCAGAAGTGGAAGGCATTTATGCGGGTGTTGATGTGGCGTTTAAACACAATGTGGTTGATAACTCGCAGTCACCTGAATTTGTAAGTGTCCGTGCAACGCAAGACTTCCCATTAGTTGGCGCAACCTACACAGACGAAACTTACGTAGGTCAAGTAACGGATTCTGAACTGATCGAAGGCTACTCGGTTGAGCTACCAAAAGTCGTTGTAGAAAATGGCATTAACGCTTACCAAGGTGAAGGCGCAGACGTGTCTAAACTTGCGGTTGTGACAGCTGAAACAGCGGGTCCAGACTACGTGCTTGAGAATACGACTAAGTAATTTATTAGTTAATGGCTAATGGCTAATGGCTAAAGGTTAATGGCTTGAGCTACCAAATCAATTCACGATAGCTGTCCTGACCATAACACTTAAAAAGCCTCAACAGATAATGTCTGTTGAGGCTTTATCGATCTTAGGTCGTGATCATCTCAATCTTACGTCGAGACTACTGTGATTTATACTTATGCAGTAGATCCCAAGGGATATGACATAAGTGGTGATCTTCAGGGAAGTGACTTAAGTGATGCTGGTGGATGTCGTCGCTGGCAACATAATTGGTCAACGGCAACACCTCAACAGCGATACGGTCGGCATCATCTCTTGAAGAAATATAGTGCTTAGCTTCGGTTAAGTGTTCTGCATTAGTGCTGTATACACCTGTGCGGTATTTCTCTCCGACATCGACACCTTGTTTATTCAAGCTGTAAGGGTCGATAATCTCAAACAAGTGTTCCATCAAAATCGTGACTGACGTGATGTTTGGATCAAATTCAATTTGTACGCACTCCGCGTAGCCATTGTAATCGCTTTGTGTGCCGTCGCTTTGTGTCGTTTTGTTCTCTGTTGGCTGGGCGCTTCCATTAGCACGGCCTGCTTCTGTGCTGATAACACCAGGAACGTACTTAATAAATTCTTGTACACCCCACAAGCAGCCGCCAGCTAAATAAATTTGTTCCATACTTCTCTTTGAGCTCTCTGTGTTTGTTGATGTTCGTTAGGTACCCGAATCAATACGATGATACCCGTACGTATAAAAAAGCGTCTATAAAAATGAGCGCGCAAATAAAAACAAGCGTTTAGGCATTGTAAACCTGTGCGACTGAACAAACATAAGTTTAATATGATTTGTGATTATATAAGTCAGTATTGCTTTGTCATCAACTCGAATCTCAACATCAAGTGAGCGTTACTCTAAACATGTTTGATCAAATAAAAGACTTCATTAATCCGAGCAAGAACCCAGACTTGACTCAGGCTCATGAATATCAGCGCAAGCATCTTCCTACATTGTGGCTGTTGGGCAAAACGGGGGCGGGCAAGTCATCGTTTATTCAAGCGGTCACGGGCGACTCTTCTGTAGAAGTGGGCAATGGTTTTGCGCCTTGTACCATGACGGCGATGTCGTATGAGTTTCCGCAAGACAAACCCGTGATGAGGTTTCTTGATACCAGAGGACTCAGCGAAGCGAATTACGATGCGAAAGAGGATTTGGAAGAGATTGGTCAGGCAGGTAATGCGTTAGTCGTTGTAATGAAAGCCGACGAACCTGAACAATCCGCTGTGCTTACGGCTCTAAAACAGATTAAGAAACAGAAGAAGATTAAACACTTGTTGCTGGTTCATACGGCGGTGTTGTCTTCCAGTGAACCAGATCGAGCAAGGCAAATTCAGTTCAACACCAACCAAGTAGAGAAGGCTTGGGGTAAAGAGTTTGAATCGGTAGCGGTCGATTTCGAAACGGATGACAACGCTATGTCTAACAGCGAAGCGGTTTACAACTATGACATCTTGTTAGAAAAGCTGAGCAGTATTCTTCCGGTGATAGGAATGATGGTGCAAGACAAAGAACATTCCACGCAAGAAGAAGCCAACTTTGATCAAGTAGAAAACGAAGTGCTTTGGTATGCAGGAAGTGCCGCAGCGAGTGACCTGATTCCGGGTGTTGGTTTGGTGTCGGTACCTGCGATTCAAGCCAAAATGCTTCACAGCTTGGCCAATCAATATGGGGTCGAATGGAATAAGAGAGTCTTTAGTGAGTTGATAGGCACTCTGGGAAGCAGCTTTGCGTTGCAATACGGAATGAAGCTGGGCACTCGACAGTTGATAAAGCTGATTCCAGTTTATGGTCAAACGGTAGGGGCGGTGGCTGCAGCGGCAATGAGTTTCGGCACCTCTTATGGTTTAGGTCGCGCGGCTTGTTTTTACTTCTATCATAAGAACAAAGGCGAAGAAGTGTCTGAAGAAGAGATGCAGAAGATCTACAAAGAATCCCTGAAAAAAGGAAAGGCGGCGTCGGGTTATGAAGAAAATTAGAAACCTATTTCGATTACTGGCGGTGTTATCGAGCGGCCGTTGGGGCATTGCCCTGATTTCGGCTATCTTCCCAAGCATTATCATGATGGGTTTTGGTGTCTTCTTGGCGATCAAATACGGTTACCTACTCGAAATGTCGATTGCCATTGCCGTGAGTACTTTGGTGTTCACCATTCCCTTGTTCATTTCTAGTCGTTCTTCACGCGATTCTTCAAGCCGCTCTTCACGCCGCTCTTCAAGTACGGAGCCCTTCTCAAATAAAGAGAGCGACGGCCTTGGCGAGGGAAGTTCTGAATCTGATTCACAACATAACAAAGCTGATATCAACGATGCATTGGTTAAGGCGTCGACTGATTGGTCTCAAAAAGAACTGTCGATCTGGAATGATTCAAAACACCATGTACGCCAACAATTAATGGTCGACATAGAGTGGGGCAACCTAGACCAAACCGGTTTAGAAGTACTTGAGTTTGTGGCGAAAAAGTTTGATAAGAAATCGCTCGATTTCTCGATTCCTGAAGGGCTAAAGCTGTTCGAAGAGGTAAGCCGACGCTACAAACTGGTAGTGCGAGAGCATATACCGGGCATTGAGTATCTCAAGGTTTCTTACATTAAGGCGGGCTACGAAGCCTATGATAAATATGGCGAGCTAGGGCAGAAGATCGTTAAGGCCGCTATTTGGGGGAATCACCTCAAAAACCTCTATTTAAACCCGCTAAAAGTTGTTTCTGATTTAGGTAGAGAGCAAGCGACATCTTCAATGACAAGAGGTGTGGTTGATGACATGCAATACGCCGCCAAACAAGCCTTATTAGATGAAGTCGCGGCGGTCGCGATTGACCTCTATAGCGGACGTTTCAGCATTGAAGATGAAGCATTGAAAGCGTCCGATGTATCTGAACTCGACGAACAACGCTTTGCTCCAGAGTTAGAGCCTGTGCGAATCGTGCTGGTGGGGCAAACCAGTTCTGGTAAATCTTCGCTTATCAATGCGCTTAAGCAAGAGTTGGTAGCTGAAGTGGATGTACTGCCATCAACCGACACTTCAACTGTATACAACGCGTTTGTCGACGACAATGATGTTCGCGTGGTTGATCTTCAAGGGCTTGATGGCAATCCTAAAACCGAAGCCTTAATGCTGAAAGAGATGATCCAAGCCGATGTGGTGTTATGGGTGCTTAAAGCCAATCAATCTGCGCGTGATTTGGATAAGCAATTGAAAGATAGATTTGATGCTTTCTATGACGATCCTAAGAACATCTCACGCAAGAAGCCGATTGTGGTGTCGGTTGTGAATCAGGTAGACCGATTAAAGCCTGTAGACGATTGGCAACCACCGTATGACTTAGAGAATCCAACATCGACCAAAGCAAAGATCATTGCTCAAGCGCTCGAATACAATCATATATTGCTGCAAACCGATATCGTGTTACCGCTGGCGATTGCGCCAGAAAAGGTACAGTTTGGTTTAGATACTTTAAGGCAGACGTTGATCGAGCGTATCGCTGACGCAAATAACGTTCAGAGAAATCGCCAACGTTTAGAAGCCATGAAAAGAGGGACGTCGGTTAAAGGCCAACTGAATAAAGCGGTCAAGGCGGGTAAGAAGGTTGCCCCCAGTGCATTGAAAGCAGCGACGCCAATACTGGCTGAAATGGCCATCAAGCAAGTCGTGAAGAAAAAGTAAGTTATTCATTGCGAATACAGTTCTGGTGAGGTTTGAGCCTCATCAGAGCTTATCTTTTTTAGATCGGCGAGTTTTAGAGTTTGGCTTTTTAAGCTCAGTAGCTCTCTAGAAGACAGCTTTTTAGAAAACAGCCATCTTCGCCCCTTATTAGAGATGTATTGAGTTTAAAAGAGATCCGATATTATTAAGTAACTCGCTGAACTAGTTTAATAGTATATAAACGGCTGTGATTCACAGTTTATATAACATGCTATCGTATTTAATTATCATTCTAAATGTTGATCACATTTATACTTTTCTAAGCTGTATTTATAAAACAATTGCACTATATTTAAATTTCGGATCATCTTGATTTCAACGTAGGGATATATTGTGAACATGTATCTGAAATGGCAATCAACAACTTGGCTAACCTTGTTAGCTTGGTATACCTTAGATCACCAACTCTCGTTCCACCTTTCTTCAGAGTAGTACCCTCTAGGCGTCACGCGCCAGCAAAGCAGCGAGCTTTGTTTACCTATCAGCAGCTTTGATAACCTTTGAACGTATGAATGTCGCACTTATTATTCCGTGTAGGGTATTCGTTTTTTGTCGTTCTCGCTAATTATCTTAGCCTCTGTTTAGGTTTGATTAATAAGTCATTATTTAATTTGTTTATTTTCACTGTTAATTTTCTGTGTATCTTTATACGGAACTATTAATTTAATAGTGAGGACTCGTGACATCTAAAGAAAATACATTTCGACCTGATCGGAATGTATTGAAAGGTATTATTATGGAAAACTTCAAACATCTACCAGAACCGTTTCGTATTCGTGTTGTAGAGCCAGTAAAAAGAACAACGCGCGCCTATCGTGAACAAGCCATTGTCGAAGCGGGGATGAACCCATTCTTACTGGATAGTGATGATGTGTTTATCGACTTACTGACAGACAGCGGAACAGGATCTATTACTCAGCGTATGCAAGCCGCGATGTTAATGGGGGATGAAGCGTACAGTGGTAGTCGCAGTTACTACGCATTGTCGAACGCGGTTAAGGATATCTTCGGTTACGAGTTGACGATTCCAACACACCAAGGGCGCGGCGCAGAGCAGATCTACATACCTGTTCTTATCAAGAAGCGTGAAATGGAGAAAGGACTCGATCGCAGCAAAATGGTCGCCCTGTCTAACTACTTCTTCGATACAACACAAGGTCACACCCAAGTGAATTGCTGTGTGGCAAAGAACGTTTATACCAAAGAAGCGTTCGATACCTCTGTGAATGCGGACTTCAAAGGCAACTTCGATGTGGTGAAGCTGGAAGAAGCGATTTTAGAAGCGGGCGCAGCCAATATTCCTTATATTGTGAGCACCATTACTTGTAACTCTGCTGGTGGACAGCCAGTGTCTATCGCCAACCTAAAAGCCGTGTATCAAGTGGCTCAGAAGTACGACATCCCTGTGATCATGGACTCGGCACGCTACGCTGAAAATGCCTATTTCATTCAACAACGAGAAGCGGGTTATCAAGATTGGACAATCGAACAGATCACGCGTGAGTCTTACAAATACGCGGATGGTTTAGCTATGTCTGCCAAGAAAGATGCCATGGTACAAATGGGCGGCTTGTTGTGCTTTAAAGACGACGCTTTCATGGATGTGTACACAGAGTGTCGAACCTTGTGTGTGGTGCAAGAGGGCTTCCCAACCTATGGTGGCTTAGAAGGTGGCGCGATGGAGCGTCTTGCGGTTGGCCTTTATGACGGCATGCGCCAAGATTGGTTAGAGTACCGTATTGGCCAGGTTCAATACCTTGTTGATGGCTTAGAAGCGATGGGCATCGTGTGCCAGCAAGCAGGCGGTCATGCTGCGTTTGTCGATGCGGGTAAATTGCTGCCTCATATCCCGGCTGGTCAGTTTCCCGCACATGCTTTGGCGTGCGAACTCTATAAAGTCGCGGGTATCAGAGCGGTTGAGATTGGGTCTTTGCTGCAAGGACGCGACCCAGCAACAGGTGAACAACACCCATGTCCTGCTGAGTTGTTGCGCCTTACCATTCCTCGCGCGACCTACACACAAACACACATGGACTTCATCATCGAAGCATTCGAAAAAGTGAAAGAAAATGCAGGACAAGTGAAAGGGCTCGATTTTACCTACGAGCCGCCGGTGTTAAGACACTTCACTGCGCGCTTGAAAGAGGTAGAGACCAGCGAGAAACAAACAGAAAAAAAGAACGAACAAACGCTCGAAGAAGCATTTTAAAATAAAAACATAAGCGAATAGTCACTAGAACCCTAATCAAAGGCTCCCTCGGGAGCCTTTTCTTTTTTGAATGGTAGGGGAGTTATGTCGTTAAGCAGCTAAGCGGTTAAGCCTTTAAGCCTTTACGCTTTTAAGCTCTTAACCCGTTAATCATTTAGGCCTTTAGATGTTGAACTACGCTTGTTTGTTTTTTAGGGTGGATTTCAACATTTGGAATAGCCACTGATTCAAAGGCGCGTCTTTCTGTGAACGACGGCAGCTCATCACATAACCCACATCGATCGTCAGTTTTTCGGGTAAATCAATACTACGACAGCCTTCTGGTACGCTGCCATTGAGGGTGATACCAAAATAGTCGGATTTGAACACAACATCGTGAATCATCGCAGGGTGGTCGACTTCCACTCTTGGGTTTACGTGAAATCCGATATTTCTAAGGCGATCAAGGATCGGGTATTTATTGTCATTCCATCCCGGGGTTTTAAATAGAATGATTGGGTAGTTGGCGAGCGACTCAAAGTCTTTCGCTGGATGATCCTCTCTCACGAAGAACACCACTTTTCCTTTACCGAATTCCATTTGAGAAATTGACTGTGGCAAGGTTTCATCAAAGTAATGAACCGCTATGGATTCTTCGCCGTCGATGAGCCTGTTCCTCACATTGCTTCCCCATCGAACGAATGAGTAGTGAGCATGCGGGGCTTCTTTACTCAGAGCAAAGTAGAGCTTCGAGCCAAAGCGCTCCCAGAACAGTGTATTCGCGTAGATTTTGATATCACCTTGGTAAGTTTCTGGCGAAAATACTTGGTGTTTAATGGCTTCAACGCTGCTCAAGATCTGCTCAAAATTTTCGATGTTGGTTTCAACAAAAGTCGTGGGTTCAAACCCGTGTTTGGTTTGAATGAACAGTGGATCGTCGAGCTGCAACTTTAACTTCGAGAGGTTCTTGCTGATCGCCCCAGAGGTTTTTCCTAGCGACTCCGCAACCAGTCCAACATTGCGAAGTTCATACATACGCTTGATGACGAGGATATTTTGAATGTCTAGATTGATGTCCACAGGCTCTCCAAATGAATCCTTTTATAGGCAGTAATTTCGGTGCGGTAGGCGTACAGAAATTATGTGACTCTAATATCATAGTGGTAGTACAAAACAGATAAGACAGAACAGCGTCAGAACTTCGCTAATCCCTTGATTTTCCATTTGGTAAATCTTGCTTTTCCTCGAATGGCTTTCACTCAAGCGCTAAAGTTACCTCAACAAAGAAACACAGATACCAAACGAACAAATAATTAAAAATAATATGAGGTGATGTATGAAAAAGTTAATCGCACTAGGCTTAATGGCTCTTTCAATGAATACTGCTTTTGCTGCCGACGGTACGTATACAGGGACTATCGACATGACAAGAAGCGAAGGTAATCAAGTAAAGGCTGAGCGTGTTGAATCTGACTTAACACTGGAAGGAAGAAATGAAGCGTCTAACGGCGGAATCCAATTCCAAAAGAACGTAGATCAAGACCAAACGATCCAGCTTACAGGTCGTCGTGATTAACGTTAAAGATGTGCTTACCATTGTCATGAGAAATGCTGCGCCCTCGGGTGCAGCATTTTTCGTTATTGGGTTGTTGAATATTTTATAAACTCTAGCGATCTAGCCTTGGCATGTTGTGTAACGTGTGGCATTTTGTTGTTCTCTAATTTAGATCGCTATTAGGTGTTGGTTAAGTATTACAAACCAGTAAGCGAACACTCGAAAGGACTAGGAATGACTCAAAAAGAAACGGGAATGATTCGTCATATTCTACTGATTAAGTTTAAAGAAAACGCTGAGGCTTCAGAGGTTCAAAAACTAAAGATGCTGTTTGAAGCGATGCCAAACAAGGTTGAAGGGGTCACTTCAGTAGAATGGGGATTAAATGACAGCCCTGAAAACAAGAATCAAGGTTATACCCACTCGGTGTTAATGACGTTCGCTGATGAAGAAGGCCGCCAGAATTACCTTCCGCACCCTGAGCATGATGCGCTGAAAGATGTGTTTCGTCCGCTTTTAGAAGACATCATTGTGTTTGATTACTCCCTGTAATTAGGTTCTGAGTAGGTTTCTTGTGTTTGACTTACCTTCGATAATGAAGAGTTAGGGCCTAGCGTTTAAGCCCTAACTGAATAAGAAACGACTTACTCTGTTGGTGAAATCGTGACTGGTGCAAACGATGCGACAGCATTTCCGCCTGCGCCCGGACGGTCTACATAAGGTGTGTTCTGCATTAAGGTGTAGTACACATCCACGAAGTCATCATCATTCACTAATACACCATCAGGAATCACATCGATAATCTTGCTTGTGATCTGAGGGATGATCGCATAACCTTGAACTTCTGGATCAGGAATCATCTTCAGTATCTCTTCTGCTGCTTGAACCAAGAATTTTGCTAGCGCTTTGTAGTCTGTGCCATCATCGTGTTCCATTAAGATCATGTCTGCAGCGCCCCAACGGTAGCGAGGCCAGAAGATGACGGTCTGGTTCGGGTAGTACGTCTGTTTGTCGTAGTCCAGATAAGGCATCTCAACGAGGTCGATCTGGGGCTCTAAACGACTTGAATCGACACCCGTCACGATAGCGTAGATTTCCGCTTTACCAGAGATCCAAGGTTCTTGATCAACAGCCAAGCGGATTTTGGTTAATTGTGTGGTATTCAACGGCTCAGGTTCCGACAAGGCCATCGAGCGACGTGCCCTGTTCATCAAAGACGGTTTTTGAGGTTTACTCTCGTCGGCATTGGTATCGCTAACGGTATTGATTTGCGTTGTAGTACCCAGCTTTTGCATCTCTGCCTGCATTGCCATTAAGCCTGCTTTGAGCTCTTCAGCACCGTTACTATCAACCACAAACACTGGGACGTCTGGCATTTGGTACACATCTAATTCATGAACCTGTCCGTACACGTCATACGCTTCAATGTATTGCCAATTCGAATCGTCGCCTGATGGTTCAAACGCGAATAATGGGCTTTCGCCGTTCTTCCAGGCTTCAATCATCGCTTCATCAGCCATGCGAACCTCTAACACAGAGTCGCTGAAGTCGTTGATCCCTTTCATCTTGCGATAACCAAGATCCGCTTTCTGCATCCGGCTTGAAAATGCAGAGTAGGGCTGAGTAGAGCTCAATTTATCTACAGGCGCGGATAAGTTCTTTTCTGAGATCTGAGCCTTCAATGAAAGCTCAAGATCGGAATAACGCTCGCTGATTTGTAACGCCAAAGATTGCTTTTGCGCAGCGCTACTTTCTGCAATACCTAATGAATCCGTTGTCTCAATATTTTGCGCATAAGACTGGAAGCCAACCACTGTCGTTGCAAGCACCATACTGATAGGAAAAGATGGTCTCATAAATAATCCTTATTTTAGTTTTTATCATTAATAGAGCATTTGCCCTATAAGGATTAACCTATCAGTAACGTGAATGTGTTCAAAAGTTAGTCAGTTATTTTTGTTTCGTTGTGCAGCACAGGATCTCAATTTAAACTGTTTTTATAAAACAATGCCTAAGTAACCTTGATATTTATAAATTAATAAACGTATCAGTAAATAACTTACAATATTATTAGCTACTACGGTGTGTCATAAAAAAACCTACTCAAAGTGAGTAGGTTTTTATTTCGCGGTTAACCGCTAGTTCTCGATTTACAACTTGTTTGAGAGGCTCGCTCTAACTCAATCTAAACGTAACGTTAGGCTAGAGTAGTTCGAGTATCCGCGCAGTAACACATGATAGGTCACACCCGGCTGAGCGCTCACGCTGCACTGCTCATTGTTTCCAGCACGGTAAGGGCGACAGTCGTAACTTGATGTTGTTGGCTTGCTTCCCGATTTCACATAAAGATCGGCATCACCTGAACCTCCAGACATTGAAACCGTCACGCTGGATGCAGAATCAACGGTGAACGTGTAGAAGCTCTCTGAAGATTGATTCCCGCTTAGGTTCGCAATCGGTGTGCCTTTCGTTAATACATTGCCAGTTGGAGGCGTTACACCACAACTTGCATTAACGCCTACGGTGTTAAAGGCATCTTCAACATCGGCAACCACATAGCCCATGTCGGCTGCGGCTTTCGCTACGCCACAAGCACCGGCATCAAAGGTACTGTTTGCCGTCCAATACAGTTGGTTGGCGACCGTGAATATTTCAAAGCCCTTACGTACATTCCAACCCGATTTGTTCGCTAAAAGGTAAAAGGCGCGGTTGTAAACACCGCTAGATAAGTGAACGTTCAAACCATCGTAGTATTGAGAGGCATGATCAATCGAGCGGCCATCTTTTGAAGGTTGATCAAAGTAACGCAAACCACCTTCTGATTTGAAGATATCGCTACCGACCACCCAATCCACATTACCGCGCAGATAGTATTCAGCCGCTTCGCCCGCAATATCGGAGAAGGCTTCATTGATACCGCCCGACATATTTCGGTACACAAGACCGGAGTTTTGTTCTGTGAACCCGTGGCTGACTTCGTGAGCACTCACGTTGATATCGACTAATGGATAAAAGGTATTTTTGCCATCTCCAAAAGTCATTGATGTACCATTCCAGAAGGCATTTTCATAATCTGTGCTGTAATGAACTCGCATCGTCAGCTGGAAAGTTAAAGGCGATGTGTTCATCCACTCTTTGTACATATCAAACACGACATTACCAAAGTAGTGCGCATCGTTAAGAGGCGAGTAAGCCCCGTTGATGTATTTATGATCGGTGTAGTTGGTTCCGTCGGCACAGTTGTAACTGTAGGCTGCGCTGCCAGACGTTCCGTTCCTCAAATCGACTGTCTTAACGGATTCATTTTCTAACTTACACGTCGTGCCTGTTTTGTCGATGGGAAAGCTAGGGAAGTCACTGCCATATTCATATCGAGTGGTTTTGAGGTTGCCACCTGGGCCAGTACCTAATGCTTTAGCGTGGTTTAGTCCATTCCATTTTTGGAGCACATCGCCAGTTGTGGCATCAATAAAGTAGAAAGGGCGCTCTGGCATTGAGGACGCGATAAAGAAATCGACCAGATACACCACTTGGGCGACTTGGTTCTCATCCAATCTCACCATCAGTTTCGCGTTTTTGTTTTCAATCGACTTTTTGCCGACAGTAAACGTGCGGTGAGAGGATATCGCAGCTTCAATCGCTTGTTCTCGATTCAGTTTTGGCGCGATGCTGGATAGGTCACCACTGATCCCCTGTGCCATGGAGCCGAACACCTGAGTGGGTTGGTTCTTGGAAAGGGTGGCGACAACGGAGGTATCAAAGACGGGTAAACCTAGGTGAGTTTGTTGATAGCGGACTTTCGTTTTTCCATTGGGCAATACCACCCGTTTAACTTCAGAAAAACCTAATTCAAGTGGAGCAACACTCTTCGACTGAGCGACGAGGCTTTGTTGTAGTAATGCATCATTATCGACTCTGACCATTTCTGCAGCGTGTGCATTAAAGCCAAAAGATGTACCT
>NZ_JBFRTR010000085.1:0-4773 GCF_041474215.1 Vibrio sp. 10N.222.52.C12 | reverse complement strand
TTTACTTTAATTGGTATCAGTCGAATAACTTACACAAAAGATTTTCCCGTAGCCCACAGCTCTTAGCTCAGGTGTTCCCCAAAACCAACTCATGATTAGGACTACATCATTTCTGATTCCAGCTGTGAGGTGACTCGAGCATGATTTCAAACGTATGTAGCTTTAAGTTTAGCATTCAGATACTCGAACCATACGCGCTGTAAGTTAGATTTATGAGACTGAACTGACCCCTTATTAATACTTTGAGTTATAAAAGCCTTACACCCCATCCTAATTACTCTGCGCTGTAGATGTTTCCTTTATTAAGTGAGTGGCTCTCAGTATTAGTTAACAGCCTTTCGTCTACGAAATCTGACTTCTGCTCTATCTGTGAATCTATAGGATACGTGTAATTAGGGCTCTATCATGGAGGCTTCTGCTAAGAGCGCTATAGCCCTTAATGAGTCGACTTAATAGCTCTTAATTATACATTCAGCTTAAACCACTCTCGATAGCATCAAGCGCTTTGTTAGAAGCATTTCAAAGGATGGAAGCGGAGTAGATTCAGCTTGAAAGGTGAGAGTTGTTAGGTTGCGTTCCAAAGTGGTGCTGGAGGGATATGTAAGTTAAGACATAGAGTGTCCCTCGTATCCGTATCTACATGTGCAGGGAGGTTCTTCCCCCAACTGATTGTGATGTTCTCTGGTTCTAGGGGATGGTAATTTAGGATGTTTACCGGTCTCTCTTCGATTCTGATGTGCTTGTTGACTCGATATGAATTAGTTGTGTCGACAACTTTGCTCAGAACATGTTGATTTCTTGCTGGTTAGTTCAAGCTATGTTTTGGTTATTGCGACTAAGATGAAGCTAGAAGGTCACTACTGTTTGCTTAGTAGAAATAAAAATCCCCCAAATCATTGGCGGATAGTTTTGTGATTCTTTTCAGAATTAGATAAAGCCTTAAACCTAATGGGTCGAATTATGAAATTGAGTTTTAACTTTGAAGATGCGAGCCAGATCTTTGTGGGATCTTTTGCCTTGGCCGTGCCGATTTCTTTTTCTGAAGAGGCTTGGAAGTTAGGGGAGACTTTACCTACCGCTAATCTATTGCTGCTATTTTTACTGTCTGCGGTGTTCTTAGGCTTCTATACGTATGAGAGTGTCTTTCAAAAAGATGTTGTTGCTCGGTTGCCGGTGTTTATTTTCAGAATAGTGATTGCTTATGTTATGACGGCATTGGTCGTTGCTTTGGTACTGACTTGCCTGGACAAATTACCTCTATTGAGTGATCCCGTCGTATCGATCAAAAGAGTGATTGTTATTTCAATGCCAGCCTCTATGGGCGCTATTGTAGTGGATAGTTTTGATAAAGAGTAATCTGTGTATCAATTTGGATTGAAGTGTCTTACAGAGCTTTTCAGCGCTTACTTGATTCGTTATTTAGCTTTCTTACCTCCAAACTTAGTATTGATTTTTTCAACCGATCTCCTAGTCAATAAAATGAGTAGCAACGTACTGTGACTGACTCTTACGTGAATGTGTCGTTTGTTGTTGGGAGATTTTGAAGAGCATTAAGTAGCGAAGATTTGTAGCTTTGGAAGGATATAAAAACGGTTGGTTTCTGAATTGAATATGGTATTTGAAAGGTGAGGGTAGTTGTATTAATAAGTTAGGATCTTTAGATGCAAAAAAGCCGCATCAATGATGCGGCTTCTTTTAATTGGCTCCCCTTGCAAGACTTGAACTTGCGACATACGGATTAACAGTCCGCCGTTCTACCAACTGAACTAAAGGGGAATTGATTGTTTAGTCTCTAATCAAGAGAATGGTGCCGACTACCGGAATCGAACTGGTGACCTACTGATTACAAGTCAGTTGCTCTACCTACTGAGCTAAGTCGGCATCATGAATCAAAAAGCTTATGCTTGATGATTAACTTGGCTCCCCTTGCAAGACTTGAACTTGCGACATACGGATTAACAGTCCGCCGTTCTACCAACTGAACTAAAGGGGAATTATTCTTAAAGCTTTAAAGAAATGGTGCCGACTACCGGAGTCGAACTGGTGACCTACTGATTACAAGTCAGTTGCTCTACCTACTGAGCTAAGTCGGCACATAATATTTCTTTGTGCTTTACTGTTGTTGTCTAAGACACCAACAAATAAATTGTGGTGCCCGGAGGCGGAATCGAACCACCGACACGAGGATTTTCAATCCTCTGCTCTACCGACTGAGCTATCCGGGCGACGAGGTGTATTAAACGTGTTTTCGCGTTCTGGGTCAACATTAAATTGCAAAAAAAGTATCGTTTGATGTTTTTCTATACTTAGTGGGTTGTTTTTGCTCATTTGGGGTGAAAAACCTAGGTCTAGCATGCCCTAAAAGATAGTAAAACTACGGTTAACTACACTGAATGGGCGCCGAAATAAAAAAAGCACGTATGAAAACGTGCTTTTTTATTTGAAAATTTTCTAGGGAGTTTAGTGTTTTACTTCAAACCTATTAACCCAAGCTTCTAATTCGTTGGAAAGAGAGGCAAGAGTTTGGGTGCTGTTATGACTTTCTGTTACGACATTGCTCAGTTGGTTACCGCTCTCTTCGAGCATATTGATACGCTTCGATATATCATCGCTCACCTGAGTCTGCTCAGCGGCCGCTGTTGCGATTTGATGACTCATTGATGAAATGGACTCTAATGCGACAACAATCTGTTGTAGTGCTTCAGAGGCGTTTTGAGACTCTGTTACGGTGCTTTCACTGGTCGCGGCACACACTTCCATGGTTTGAATTGCGTTGCGAGATCCCTCTTGAAGGTTATTAATCATTAATTGGATTTCTTTTGTGCTCGATTGTGTTCTGCCTGCAAGGTTACGAACCTCATCTGCTACAACAGCAAATCCACGACCTTGTTCGCCAGCTCGAGCTGCTTCAATGGCTGCATTTAGTGCCAATAGGTTAGTTTGCTCCGCTATATCACCAATCACATCCAATACTTTTGCAATGTTGTTTACATCGTTATCTAGGTTAGCGACAGCTTCGCTTGCTGTGCCTAGTTGGCCTGCTAAGCCTTGAATGTTATCTACTGTGTTGTGAATGAGTTGTTGGGTATGCTGGCTCTGTTTGTCGGCCTCGTCGGTGTTGCGCGCGGTATCGCTAGCTGAAGCAGCTACGTTATTGGCTGAAGAGGCCATCTCGGTCATTGCTGTCGCGATCATCTCTGTTGATTGCTGTTGGGTGTCTGTCAGTTGACCAATTGACCCAGCGCGATCTTCTACGCGCTGCAGTTCGCCTCTTAATGCCAGCATTGAAGCGTCAAGGTTTGATACTAGCTCAGCCAATGACTTACTCATTTGTTGTACGGCGTGATAGATACTGCCGTCAATTGCCTGAGTTTCGAAAGAGGTTTGAATTCGACCTTGTGCTACGGCTTGTACTGCTTCTCGTACGTCTTTAGGTTCGCCGCCAAGAAGCGCTAGCATGCGTTTAATGGATACAATTAGGCTCGCCAGAATAAGACCAGCAATCACGACACAAAGGAATAGCTGCCATTGAGCAGTAGACCAAAAACGAGCGTTAACTTCATTGAACCCGATACCAGTGCCGACAACCCAACCCCAATGTGGCGTTTTCTCTGCAATAGACAGTTTTTCTTCAATCGTTCCATCTGGCAGTTTTTGTGTCCAGGTGTACTCAATGATCTCGCCAGTACGATTACCAAGTACTCTTTGGATTAGCTGCCCAACACTATTGCCGTCGCCATCTTTAAAGTCGTTAAAACTGGTTCCGTGCAGTTGAGGATCTAATGGTGTCGCGATAAACGTCATGTTCTCATCGGCTACGTAAACATATTCATTATCTTTATAGATGTTGTTGCGTAGAAGGCGAGTAGCTAGTTGCTTGGCTTGCTCTTCTTCTAGTGTGCCATCAATCGCCATTTTTTCGACTTCAGTAAGAATGCTGTATGCGCTCTTAAACAGCTCTGTTACGCGAGCTTTGTTGTCCATGTTGCTAGCAACTCTTAAGGTCCATAAGCCTGTAGCCGTCAGTGCTAGCAGGGCGATCAAGATGATGCCCGATAATAAGTAAGCTTGCGTTTTTAGTTTCATATTTCCCCGCGCAGCGATTCAATAATTAGTATTAGGTATAATTCATCGAATCTTAATCTAAGTGGTGTAAGGCAGATATTAGAAAGACATCAAAGTATGATAGGGATTAAATTTTCGAAGAAAAAAAAGTAACAGGACTTGGTTCTATTTGTTTTAATGTGAATATTAGCGGGTCATGAACTTTATAAGGCGTTGGTTCTGTTGTAGTGGATATGCTTTATAGAACTTAGAATCAACTGCTGTAGTAAGAGTACTAAAAGGAGATAACTCAATTTATCGAGACTGATTAAGAGTTAGTGAGGAGCTGATGTGTATATTGAATAGAGTTTGTTTTTGTTCAAACGAAAAAAAGCCAAGTCTTTCGACTTGGCTTTCTTGAATGTGGCTCCCCTTGCAAGACTTGAACTTGCGACATACGGATTAACAGTCCGCCGTTCTACCAACTGAACTAAAGGGGAATTATTTGTGTCAACATCAGGTCTATAAAGACCATTATTTGTTAAGTACCAAATAATGGTGCCTCGAGGCGGAATCGAACCACCGACACGCGGATTTTCAATCCGCTGCTCTACCGACTGAGCTATCGAGGCAAAAGAATGGTGCCGACTACCGGAGTCGAACTGGTGACCTACTGATTACAAGTCAGTTGCTCTACCTACTGAGCTAAGTCGGCACACTAAATTCTTT
>NZ_JBFRTR010000084.1:12105-16087 GCF_041474215.1 Vibrio sp. 10N.222.52.C12 | reverse complement strand
ATTTGATACGTATCAAATAAACACATTGTTCAGAAAAGAAAAAAGGAAGCCGAAGCTTCCTTTTAGGTTTGGTTTTTCACCGAGTGTTAGATAAACAGACCGCCGAATGCGAAGCCGAGTGCTACCGCAGTACTGATTGTTGCCACACCAGGAATGAAGAATGGGTGGTTAAATACATACTTACCAATACGCGTTGAACCTGTGTCATCCATCTCAACCGCTGCTAGTAGCGTAGGGTAAGTTGGAAGTACGAACAGCGCACTTACCGCAGCAAAAGAAGCAACGGCTGTTAGTGGTGCTACGCCAATCGCTAGTGCTGCAGGCATCAGTGCAACTGTTGTTGCGCCTTGAGAGTAAAGCAGCATAGAAGCGAAGAACAGAACAAGAGCCAGCATCCATGGGTAGTCAGCCAGTAGAGCGCCTGCTACGTCTTTGATTTCAGCAACGTGTGCGTTTACAAACGTTGAACCTAACCAAGCCACACCAAGTACACATACACATGCCGTCATACCAGAACGGAACGTTGGAGCCGAAGAAATCTTCGCTGCATCAATCTTAGTGAACATCACGATTGCCGCTGCTGCTGCCAGCATCACAGACATGATCGCTTCGTTACGGCCCAGTGCTGGGTTTTCAATTAGGCCAACAGAGCTAGAGATAGCGGCTGCGTAGCAAACAACAAAACCAATCGCTGCAAGGAAGATGTAAGTCGCCTTCTTCGCTGTTGGTAGAATTTCGCGTTTCTCTTCTGTTGCTAGCTTGATTAGACCTTTCTCTAGACGTTCTTGGTAAATAGGATCGTCTTTCAGTTCGCTGCCCATGTAGTTCGCGACAACCGCACCAACCATACAAGCGATGAAGGTTGTTGGAATACAAACCATCAATAGCGTTAGGTAATCGACACCAAAGGGTGCCAGCATCGCTGCGAAAGCCACAACTGCTGCCGAAATAGGCGAAGCTGTGATCGCAATTTGAGAGGCTACAACTGCGATAGACAGTGGACGAGAAGGACGAACACCTTGGCCTTTTGCTACTTCTGCAATAACAGGCAACGTAGAGAATGCTGTGTGACCAGTACCCGCCATTAGTGTCATTACAAAGGTCACAATCGGCGCGTAAAAGGTGATACGTTCAGGGTGTTTACGCAAAAAGTTTTCTGCAATTTGTACCAACCAGTCCATACCGCCAGCAACCTGCATTGCTGCAATTGCGGTGATAACCGACATGATGATCAAAATTACATCGACCGGGATAAAAGATTGGCTTGTTGGAACACCAAGAATTAATGAAAGGGCAATAACACCAGCACCACCGGCAAAACCAATACCGATACCGCCAATTCTGGCCCCCAAAAAGATAAAGAGCAGGACGACAAATAGTTCTACTGCAATCATAAGTAACACCTCATTTTAGATTTTATTATGTGAACATTCGCCACTGGAATGTTCACATAATAGTTCTATGGTTTAGGTTTAATTAAGCAAAAACGCAACTAACGGAAATCCACAAGATCAGCAGGGTTAACCGTATTGGAGCCTAAAAAAGGGCTCCGTTTGGAGCCCTTTCTCGCTACCGTTATTCGTAGCGTTTAGCTTTATACTGAGGATGCATTAGATTTTCAACAGAGAAAATGTCATCAAGTTCTTCTTCGGTCAATAAACCGCGTTCTAGAACTACATCACGAACACTCTTACCTGTTTCTGCACAGATCTTACCAACAATGTCACCTTCGTGGTGGCCAATGTATGGGTTTAGGTAAGTGACGATACCGATAGAGTTAAATACGTGCGCTTCACATACTTCTTTGTTTACCGTAATGCCGTCTACACACTTGTCGCGCAGGTTCACACAAGCGTTTGTCAGAATGTCTAGAGACTCAAACATGCTTTGTGCAATAACAGGTTCCATTACGTTCAGTTGAAGTTGACCACCTTCCGCAGCGAAAGAAACCGTGTTGTCGTTACCTAGAACTTTGAAGCAAACTTGGTTTACTACTTCAGGTACAACTGGGTTTACTTTAGCAGGCATGATTGAAGAACCTGCTTGCAGTTCAGGTAGGTTTAGCTCGTTCAAACCAGTACGTGGACCTGAAGAAAGTAGACGCAAGTCGTTACAGATCTTAGATAGCTTAACTGCTAGACGCTTAAGTGCGCCGTGCGTCATTACGTATGCGCCACAGTCAGACGTTGCTTCGATTAAATCTTCAGCCGCTACACACTCTAGGCCTGTTACTTCTGCTAGGTGTTTCACTGCTAGGCCTTGGTAACCCGGTGCTGCGTTCAGACCTGTACCGATAGCCGTTGCGCCTAGGTTTACTTCAAGCAGTAGTTTTGAAGTGTATTCTAGGTTTTTGATTTCTTCATTGATGGTTACAGCCCAAGCGTGGAACTCTTGGCCAACCGTCATTGGAACTGCGTCTTGAAGCTGAGTACGACCCATCTTCAAAATCGTGTTGAATTCTTGGCTCTTAAGCTCGAATGCACCTTTTAGGTATTCGATCGCATCAATCAGTTTACGAACGCTGTTGTAAACAGAGATACGGAAGCCAGTTGGGTAAGCACAGTTTGTAGATTGGCTGCGGTTTACATGGTCGTTCGGGTTGATGAACTCGTATTGGCCTTTTTCTTTGCCCATAAGTTCAAGAGCCACGTTCGCAACAACTTCGTTTGCGTTCATGTTTACAGAAGTACCAGCACCACCTTGGAAAACGTCCGATGGGAACTGATCCATGCACTTACCCGTGTCTAGAATTAGGTCACAAGCTTGGATGATGTATTTAGCCACTTCGCTTGGAATTACACCTAACTCTTTGTTTGCTAAAGCCGCCGCTTTCTTAGTCATCACCATACCGCGAACGAATTCAGGTACATCTGAGATCGTTACATTTGAGATGTTGAAGTTTTCAACTGCGCGTAGAGTGTGGATGCCGTAGTAAGCATCAGCCGGAACATGACGTTGACCTAATAGATCTTCTTCGAGACGAGTAGCTTGAGGAGCTTCAACTTGAGCTTCTGATTGAGTAGCCATAACAGGATCCTTAGAGAATTATTCTGATTATATAGTTAGTTATTAGCCTATTCTGTGTGCAAATACTCCGTTCGCTAGAATATTGGGCTGATAAATCCGTCCTGACTTATGTGGCACATGATACTGTACTTAGCGCATAAAAATATTAAGTGGATCACCTTTTTCGGTTTTGTTTCGTCAATATTTTGCAAAGTTATTCTTGGTCAATAAACACGCTTATTTACCGGATAAATTTGAGATTGTTAGGGCTTTCAGCGTAAACTGCAAGTAACAAAGGAGGGCGTGTGTTTCCTATCTTATTATTACTATTTATCTTCGTACCCATCATTGAGATTGGGCTATTTATTCAAGTTGGTGGCTTCTTAGGATTGTGGCCAACTATTGCGTTGGTTTTGATCACTGCATTTGTGGGTGCATCGCTGGTTCGTAGCCAAGGCATTCAGACACTTATGTCTGTGCAAGGTCGTTTGCAACAAGGCGAAATGCCAGCACAACAGATTCTTGAAGGCGTGATGCTTGCAGTTGCCGGTGTATTGCTGCTGACTCCGGGTTTTATGACGGACGCACTCGGTATGTTGGTATTATTGCCAGCACCAAGAGCGATGATTGCCAAGAAAATGATGGAAAAAATGGTGGTGACCAACATGTCTGGTGGTTTCCATGCCGGTGGACAAGCTGGTTTTGGCCAGAGCCCATTTGGACAAGACCCATTCAATCGCGATCCATCTGACCAATCAAAAGACGGCAACACCTTTGAAGGTGAGTTTGAGAAGAAAGACGACGACAACGATCGTAACCGCTTAAACTAATTAATTTTTTCTCTCTTTATATAGAGGGAAAACAGAAAAGGCTCTTACCTTTATCCTTCGCAAGAAAGTGATAATGGTAAGAGCTTTTTTATTGTCTGTCGCTAGCTGTTACTTACTGTTTACTATCGATAACAGATAACAGATAA
>NZ_JBFRTR010000084.1:0-11371 GCF_041474215.1 Vibrio sp. 10N.222.52.C12 | reverse complement strand
GATAACAGATAACAGATAAAAGATAAGTTTGAGCGTTCGGTTATACCGCGCCTTCAAAGCCCATTTGTCGCCATGCTTCAAAAGCAATGATTGCCACTGCGTTAGACAGGTTCAGGCTGCGCGCGTCTGGCATCATTGGAATACGAATGCGTTGTTCCATTGGCATGCTTTCAATGAACTCAGCAGGCAGGCCGCGAGTCTCTGGGCCAAACATCAACACATCACCTTGTTGGAATTTTGCATCAACGTGGTGACCTGTCGTTTTAGTGGTGCAGGCAAAGATGCGGAAGTCACCCTCGCGTTCATTCTCAAGATACTCAAGGAAAGCTTCTAGGTTCTTGTGACGCTTAACTCGCGCAAGGTCGTGGTAATCCAAGCCAGCACGACGAACCTTCTTCTCTTCAAAATCAAAGCCAAGCGGTTCAATCAGGTGCAGGTTTGCGCCGCAGTTAGCACATAGGCGGATGATGTTACCCGTATTGGGTGCAATTTCTGGTTCGTATAGAGCGATATCAAACATGTTGGTTCACAAGAGTAATCAAAGATAGCCCGAGTATACGGTGGCAAGCTGAGTGAGTACAGTTCACCACCATTCGCTTACGCTTTATTCGCGAGTGCTTGTGCGTAGTTTTCAGCAACCGCCTTCCAATTCACCACATTCCACCATGCGTTGATGTAATCAGGACGACGGTTTTGGTAGCTGATGTAGTAGGCGTGTTCCCAAACATCGAGCGCAAGAATCGGTTCGCCATCACTGACAACGGTATCCATCCACGGATTATCTTGGTTCGAGGTTGAGATGATCTTCAGTTGCCCTTGCTCTACCACTAGCCAAGCAAAGCCGGAGCCAAAGGTATTGATCGCCGCTTGGGCGAACTGATCTTGGAATGTCTCGAAATCACCGAAGGTACTCTTGATAGCCTCACCAAGCTCGCCCGTAGGTTCACCACCGCCGTCTCGCGACATGCAGTTCCAGTACAAGATGTGATTGTAGTAGCCACCGCCATTGTTACGAACAGCCGGGCTGTGCTGAGAGATGTTGGCGAAGATCTCGGTCAGAGATTGCTGTTCTAGCTCGCTGCCAGACACCGCCGCAACAAACTTATCGTAGTAGGTTCTATGGTGCTTGCTGTAATGCACTTCCATTGTCTTAGCGTCAATGTAAGGCTCTAGGGCATCGTAAGCGTAGGGTAAAGCAGGGAAAGTGTGCGACATGGTAAATCCTCCTTAATTAGAGGATTTACCATAATGGTAATGACAATCATTATCAACTGCGATCTTTGTGGGGGTATTACACCGGTAAGATAGGCAGGGTGATTTCGAGTTGTAATCCACCGAGCTGGCTGCGGGTTGCGGTGATGGTTCCGCTGTGTTGGCGAATCGCACTTTCAGTAATGGTTAATCCAAGCCCTGTGCCGCCAGAGTTTCTGTCACGCGCTGTTGAGACACGGTAAAAAGGTCTGAAGATAGAATCGAGTTCATCCTCTGGAACACCATCACCATTATCATTGACGCAAATTGTTAGCTGATCTTGAACCACATGGAACTGTACATCCACTTGGTCTTTACCGTAGTAGATGGCATTGCGTGTAATGTTGTCTAGCGCACTCATCAGCAGTTTAGGGTTCCCCGAAATAGAGCGTTCTGGGATCTCCGAGAACGTCAGTTGTTTGCCCATCTGTTCGGCTTCAAACTCTGCGTCTTTTAAGATCTCTTCCCATAGGCTCGAGATAGGCTGAACCTCACGAGTAATATGGCTGTCGACCTGCATACGAGATAGCGTCAGCAGCTCACTGATCATCTGTTCCAAACGCTGTGCTTCGGTATCAATGCGTTCTAACTCTTGGCTCTCGCCTTGTTTACGAATCGCCAGTGCATTGGCCATGCGAAGACGTGTCAGTGGCGAGCGGAGCTCGTGTGAGATATCAGAGAGCAGGCGTTGTTGCCCCGAAATCATCTGGTTTACCGCTTCTACCATCTGGTTAAAGCTTTCACCAGCTTGTCTGAACTCTGAAGTACCTTTTTCGAGTGTTGGATCGACCTCGAATTGACCTTTCGCCACGCGTTGTGCCGCGCGTTCTAGCCTGCGAGCGGGTTGACTCAGTGCCCAAGCTAACCAAAGTAATAGCGGGGTACTCGCCAACATCACGGCAAGCAATAGCTGCAGAGGTCTATCAAACAGGCGCAGTAAGAATGGCGGTGGTTGGTTCCACTTCACTCCGGCATACATCAGCAACTCTTCACCAGCGAGAGTAATTGGCACTGGCCCTGCGACCATGTAGTGTCCGTAGAGTTTTTGCTTCGGTATCTCAGGGTTATCAATCGAGGTAACAAAGTTACGAATCGCCTTTAGCTTATAGTCTGAATGCCTTTTCGAGGTAAGGACTGCGCCCTCAAGATCGGTCAGGTAGATGCGAGCTCTAGAATCCTTGCGGCTGCGTGGTGCCTCCAGTTGGAAGACAATCTTGCCCAGATTAGGTTCTTTGGCGTAGCGTTTCTCTGTGATTTTAGCGATACGCTCGAGTTTATCGAGGTGATCTGCGGGCACATCTCGCGCGACTCGAGGGTCTAAATGGGGAAGTGACAGCACCGACAAAAGCACCAGTAACATGGTGAACCAAAAGATAGCAAAGATACGTCCATATAAGCTGGTGATTTTAGGTATACGCATTAATCTTCCTCTACCAATAAGTAGCCACGGCCTCGTAAGGTTTTGATGCGTGATTTGCCGTCAGTGCGCTCAGGAATCTTCTTACGTAGATTAGAGATGTGCATGTCTATCGCGCGGTCAAACGCTGCGAGCCTTTTACCCAGCACATCCAAACTCAATGCTTCTTTGGTGATCACTTGCCCTGGGTTTTGGATAAGGTGACTCAGTAGGGCGAACTCGGTTGTGGTGAGGTCGATGAGCTCCCCATTGCAGTAGGCTTCTTGTTTGCCAGGGAAGACTTCGATGTCTTGATATTGAACTCTATCACTGGCCGCCTTAGGTGCGGTGTTGGTTTGAGTACGACGCAAGATAGCTCGAATACGAGCTAACAACTCTCGGTCACTGAAAGGTTTAGGCAGGTAATCATCCGCGCCAAGTTCAAGACCAATCACACGGTCGATCTCTTCGCCTTTTGCGGTCAGCATTAGTACCGGCGTTTCCCAATTTTCCCTCAGCTTTTTTAGCGTTTCCATGCCATTAAGGCGCGGCATCATCACATCCAAAAGGACCAGATCAATCTCATCATTGATCGCTTCAAGCCCGGCATAGCCATCATTGGCTTCGGAGACAGTGAAGCCCTCAAAGCTCAAAATGTCTTTAAGTAAGCTGGTTAACTCTGTGTCGTCATCAATAAGAAGAATGTTCGCCATTGGGAAGCCTTAATCATTTAGTTAGGTTAATAATACTGCTAATTATTCGTCAACTTTCACTCTTTACGATTCTTTACGCTTTCTAAACGTCACTTTACGAGGGAAAGACTAATCTATATTCAAGCGCTGAGAAACAGACGCAACACATGACTTATTATACCGAATTGAGGCAACAATTATGAAAATGACTAAGAAACTTGTACTAGCAGCTGCGGCACTTCCACTTATTTTTGGTACAGCAAGCGCGTATGCTTACGGTGGTGGTGATAAAGGTGACCACAAAGGTATGCACGACAAGTGTGGCGGTTTCGATAAAAAAGTAATGCGCCAACTAGACCTAACCGACGCTCAAAAAGAACAGTTAAAAGAGATGCGTGAAGCAGACCGTGCTGAGATGAAAGCAAAGCGCGGTGCAAACAAAACGGCAAAAATGGCGCAAATGAAAGCGCATCACGAAAAGGTTCAAGCATTGGTACTTGCTGACAACTTTGACGAAGCAGCAGCAAACGACCTAGCAAGCCAAATGGTTGAGAAGCAAACTGAGCGTCGCGTAGCAATGCTTAAGAAGCAACACCAAATGATGAGCGTACTAACGGCTGAGCAAAAGACTCAACTGAAAGAAATCCAACAAGAGCGCATGACTAAGTGTGCTGACAAAATGGGAAAACGCATGAACAAAGACAAGTAATTCATTGCTTGAAAAATCAGCGTTGAATGAAAGTGTTTAGAAAGAAGCGGCCGAGTGTCGCTTTTTTTGATCCTTAAAAATGAATGTTTTACATCATGGCTGTCATATTCAATTGGTGGTTTGCAGGTTATACTTTGTGCTATCAGTCACTTTATAGCCAAGTTATGAAACAAGAATACGCACGTTTAGTTACGCTCGCCGCTTGGGCAGCCACCACCATCGCCACTATTTTATTGATAGTGAAAGTCGCAGCTTGGTGGGTGACAGGTTCCGTGAGTCTGTTGGCTTCCGTCGTGGATTCAATGCTGGATATCGCGGCCTCTGTCGTTAACCTTATCGTGGTTCGTTACTCTCTGCAGCCTGCCGACAAAGAGCACACCTTTGGTCATGGTAAGGCTGAATCTCTCGCTGCATTAGCGCAGGCAATGTTTATTTCAGGCTCTGCATGTTTCCTTATTCTCAATGGTATTGAGCGCTTCTTCCGACCTCATGAACTGAACTCTCCAGAAATTGGTATCTACGTCAGCCTGTTCGCGATAGTGATGACCTTTGGTCTGGTTCGCTTCCAAAAACATGTGGTCAACAAAACGGGTAGCCAAGCTATTGCAGCCGATTCATTGCACTATCAATCAGACCTTTATATGAACGCCGCGATTATGCTGGCACTGGCATTGAGTTGGTTTGGGCTTGGCCAAGCGGACTCTGTATTTGCGGTGGGTATAGGTATCTACATTCTGTACAGCGCTTATCAAATGGCGATGGAAGCGGTTCAGTCTCTGCTTGATCATAAGCTGCCAGATGATGAGCTGAAACAGATTAAAGAGACATCATTGAGCGTGGAAGGCGTGTTGGGTGTGCATCAATTACGAACGCGTCGCTCGGGGCCAATACGCTTCATCCAACTGCATCTAGAATTGGAAGATAATATCCCACTTATTGAAGCGCATCGCATTTCTGACGAAGTAGAGGCTAAGCTTATCTCCGTGTTCCCTGATGCTGATGTATTAATTCACCAAGACCCGTATTCGGTCGTATTTGGACCAGAGAAGCAGCAGAAATTCCACTCGTGGTAATGCGTGCTAAAAATCAGCGGGCAAATGGTAAGTGAGTGGCTTTTGAACTAAAGTGAGTAAAAATTATTAACTGTTAGGTGATTCAAAAACCACCTTAGTAACAATTAATGTTGATTCTGATGTGAATCAACAAAGTTATTGAGTAAAACTGTAATACTCTTACAGAAGTAGAAATGTTACATAATTTTACGCGATTTGAGTGCTATTCCTGTTGAGGAAATGTAACATAACGCACAAATATAGATTTAAAATCTTGTTGATATACAATCAGCAAGAACAAGAATTGAATAATAGATTCCCAAAAATCGAGGGTGAGCATGATTAAGAAGATCGGTGTTTTGACCAGTGGTGGTGACGCTCCAGGTATGAACGCAGCAGTTCGCGGCGTTGTTCGTACTGCGTTATCAGTTGGCATTGAAGTTTACGGTATTTACGATGGCTACCAAGGCCTTGTTGAAGACCGTATCGAAAAGCTTGACCGTTCAAGCGTATCTGACGTGATCAACCGTGGTGGTACTTTCTTAGGTTCTGCACGTTTCCCTGAATTTAAAGACGTTGCTGTTCGTGAGAAAGGCATTGAGAACCTTAAGAAGCACGGTATCGAAGCACTTGTTGTTATCGGTGGTGACGGTTCTTACATGGGTGCTAAGAAGCTGACTGAAATGGGTTACCCATGTATCGGTCTTCCAGGCACAATCGATAACGATATCGCGGGTACTGACTACACAATCGGTTACCTAACAGCGCTTAACACTGTTATTGATTCAATTGACCGTCTACGTGACACGTCTTCTTCTCACCAACGTATTTCTATTGTTGAAATCATGGGCCGTCACTGTGGTGACCTTACGCTTATGTCAGCAATCGCGGGTGGTTGTGAGTACATCATTACTCCAGAGACTGGCCTAGATAAAGAACAGCTTATCAGCAACATCCAAGATGGTATTGCGAAAGGTAAGAAGCACGCAATCATCGCTCTAACTGAGCTAATGATGGATGCTAACGAACTGGCTAAAGAGATCGAATCTTCAACAGGTCGTGAAACTCGTGCAACGGTTCTTGGTCACATCCAACGTGGTGGTCGTCCTACTGCATTTGACCGTGTATTGGCTTCTCGCATGGGTAACTACGCTGTTCACCTTCTTCAAGAAGGTCACGGTGGTCGTTGTGTGGGTATCGAGAAAGAAGAACTTGTTCACCACGACATCATCGATTGTATCGAGAACATGCAGAACCCAGACCGTTCTGAGCTGTTCCGCGTTGCAGAAGAGTTGTTCTAAGCCACGCTTAGCGTTCTCTTAAAGAATTTAAAAACCGCTGATTATTCAGCGGTTTTTTTGTGCCTGCCGTTTGGGTTTCAGAAACGACAGGTAATAAAAAAGGCCAACCTAAGTTGACCTTTCATCTAATCTAAACGGTGAGGTTTAAATTAAGCTTTTGCTTCAGCTGCTGCTTTAGCGATAGCTGCGAAGCTTTTCGCGTCTAGAGCTGCGCCGCCAACTAGAGCACCGTCGATGTCTGGTTGTGCGAAGTAAGCTGCTGCGTTTTCTGGCTTAACAGAACCGCCGTATTGGATAACAACTTTCTTAGCAACTTCTTCAGATTTCTCTGCGATGTGTGCACGGATTTGAGCGTGGATGCGTTGTGCATCTTCAGCTGTAGCTGCTTTACCAGTACCGATAGCCCAGATTGGTTCGTAAGCGATGATAGCGCCTTCAAGAGCTTCAACACCTTGAGTGTTGATAACAGCGTCAAGTTGACGAGCACATACTGCAACAGTTTCGCCTGCTTCGTTTTGTGCTTCAGATTCACCGATACAAAGAACTGGAGTTAGGCCGTTCTCTTTTAGGAATGCGAATTTCTTAGCTACGAACTCATCTGATTCGTTGTGGTATTCACGACGCTCAGAGTGACCGATGATGATGTGAGATGCGCCGAACTCTTTAAGCATTGCTGGAGACATGTCGCCAGTGAATGCACCGCTGTTGTTTAGGTCAGAGTTTTGAGCACCTAGGATGATCGCGCTGCCCGCTTCAGTAAGCGTACGCTCTGCTAGATCAACGAAAAGTGCTGGTGGAGCAACTGCTACGTCTACGCCTGTTACGCCTTCAAGTTCAGCGTTAAGACCGTTTAGTAGATCAACAACCATTTCTTTGCTGCCGTTTAGTTTCCAGTTACCCATAACTACAGGATGACGCATAGGAATATCTCCAAAGTATTTAAATAAATCGAATGTAAAAAAGTAAACTTTATTACGAAATAATATAACAGATTAATATCAACAGATCATGACTGTGGTCATGACTTTCTTGGATCTTACTCAATGGTCAGAGTAGATTTTGAGCATATATCAGTGATCCGGCAGACAGAATAATAGCTAACTTCTCGGATTTTTCATCGTTAGTTGTTATTAAGGGACAAACGATTGCGTTAACAACAGGAAGTAACAATGCCGAATCTAGTTCTAGAGTACTCCAATTCAGTGGATGAGCGAGTAAATATCCAAGGCTTACTGGAAGATCTCCACCAAGTCGCTCTCACATGTGGCTTGTTTGATGTGCCATCAGTGAAATCTCGTTCACTGCGTTGCCATAATTGGTTGGTCGGTGATGAGGAAGATAGTGTAGACTTTATTCATATCAGCTTTGAGTTACTTTCGGGACGAACGGAAGAGCAAAAGCGAGAATTGTCACGATCGTTAATGCAGATCCTGCAAGAACAAGCGAGTCATGTAAGAAGCTTAACGGTGAATATTCGTGATATGGATAAAAGTTGCTTTCAAAAAGTAATAAACTAACCATTGCTGCTGACTTTTAGCGGCGTATAAATTTGAGTATTTAAGATGTCGATGAAAGAATTACTGCTCTCTTTCAAGGGGAGAATTGGTCGTAAGACTTACTGGATTTGGAATGTTTTCTACTACATAGCGATTACCGGTTTTGCTTCAGGTATCTCTGTGTTGTTCCCTGCTTACTCTTATATCCTGCTACCAATCATCCTATTGATGCTTGTGATCCCAGACCTTGCGGTAACCGCTAAGCGCTGGCACGACCGCAATAAGTCTAATTACTGGCTACTATTGAATGTGCCATTAGTATTGGGTCGTTTAGCTTCGCCAATGGTTGCAACGACGACAGAGCCGGTATCGCCAATTCATATGGCGGCAACCGTCGCGGCATTAGTGTGTGGTTTCTGGATTCTGATTGAGTGTGGTTTGTTGAAAGGTACAGAAGGCCGTAATGACTACGGCGAAGACCCATGTAAATATTGAACAGCGAACCAATAAGAAGGGGGCATTACGCTCCCTTTTTCTTTTTAGTGCTTTGCTAATTTCAGTACATTTTAGGTTCGGTATTCGGCTTAAAAGGCACGACATTTTCAGGCAGAGATTCTTCAAAGCCGCAGCGCCCTTCGAGTGCATCTTGGAACTTACAGACCTGACAGCGCAGCTCTTGCATGAGTACGACATTGGCGTGGTGTGGGTTTTTACAACGGCTAACCACTAAGTCGATGTGACTTTGCTGCGCACGAAGTCGGTCTTGCATCACGTCTGAAGCCGAACAAATCATCTGTTCGCACATCTCGTGTTTGAATTGATTGAATGCTTTCGGGTCGCTTTTCGCGAGTTGGACAAGTTCATCAAAGGGTGGCAGTTTTTGAGCGGGTTGTGGATGCGCCATCATTCCTTCCTTAGCATTAAGCGTGTTTCATATGCTCTAAGCTTAAGAAAGAAATCTGTACAAATTTTAATCTATTTGTATTTTCTCAATATTGAGACGGTATTAGCCGATTACCTTTGCAATCAAAGGGCGGGTGTTAAGGTGTAAGTGCAGCGTCGTTCGCCAGCAATGATGTGCTCTGTACGGCTCACGTGACACTCATCTTTTAGTAACTCAGTAAACACGTTGAGCTCAGATTGGCACAGGCTAGGGCAGCGAGTTGCAGCCTTACAGATAGGGCAGTGGTTCTCAATCAAGATGTAGTGATCATCATACTCTTGAAGCTCAGCCATGTAGCCTTCGTCTTCACGAAGCTGGGTGAGTTTTTTAAGCTTGCTGATGAGTGAATCACAGCCAGACAGCGCAGTTTGATACTGCTTAAGAGTGTGTTGTTCACGCTCGGCAGCAACCTTAGCCAGCCCTTCTTTACCAAATAGATTCTCGACAGCATCAATCACTTGAATGGTGAGTTCACCATGTCGGTCTGAAAATTGGTTATGACCTTGTTGAGTCAGGGACCAGTGGCGAGTCGGGCGACCCACTTTCACTTTCACATCATGAAACGCAAGAATACCGTCATCTTCCAGGCTTTGCAGATGTTGCCTTGCCCCCATTGTCGTCATGCCAAATTCTTCTGACAGTTGTTTCGCGGTTACCGCGCCTTGACGCTTAATGGTCTGTAAGATTCTGTCGCTTGTTTTCATACTATCCCTACCTAATGAACCTTACTATTATGAGGCAAGGTGTTTATAAAGCAAACCATTTACTATATTGATGATAATTTACTCTATAGATAGCGTTTTACTCTATTGGCTGCCATGGTCAGATTCTGGTGCGCTAATAAAACAAAAGGCTGATACTAGGTATCAGCCTTGGAATATTCTGTTTCACCGAATTTAGGCTTACAGGATATGACCTACTACTTCTGGATCTTTACGCTCTAGGTAGTGGATAGATTTGATGCGGCGAATTGTACGGCAGCGGCCACGGATAAGCAGGGTTTCTGTGGTTGCGATATTACCTTGACGAGAAATACCTTCTAGCAAGTCACCCTTAGTGATGCCTGTTGCTGAGAATACAACGTTGTCGCTGCGTGCCATGTCTTCCATCTTCAATACGATACCCGCCGTTACGCCCATTTCTGCGCAGCGCTCAAGTTCAAGTTCACCGTGCTTGCGGTTCTCTTCTGTGTCGCCTTTCACTTCGTGGCGAGGTAGAAGACGACCGTGCATGTCGCCGTCGAGTGCGCGAATTACCGCCGCCGAGACCACACCTTCAGGTGCGCCGCCGATGCAGTACATGACGTCTACTTCACTGTCTGGCATACAGGTTAAGATAGAAGCCGCAACATCACCGTCTGGCACAGCAAATACACGAACGCCCATTGCTTGCATGTCGGCGATGACTTGATCATGACGAGGCTTAGCAAGCGTGGTTACGACTAGAGTATCAAGTGTTTTACCTAGTGCTTTAGCGATGTTTTCTAGGTTTTCTGTTAGTGGCAGTTCTAGGTCAATCACGCCTTTAGCGCCAGGGCCAACAACCAACTTTTCCATGTACATATCAGGCGCTTTAAGGAAGCTGCCTTTTTCGCCCGCAGCCAATACAGCCAATGCATTTGATTGGCCCATTGCTGTCATGCGTGTCCCTTCAATTGGGTCAACTGCGATGTCGACAGCGTCGCCGCCCACACCTACGTTTTCGCCGATGTATAGCATAGGTGCATCATCGATTTCACCTTCGCCGATAACAATCTCACCGCTAATTTCGGTTTTGTTTAATAGGCTACGCATTACTTCTACAGCAGCGCCATCTGCAGCGTTTTTATCGCCACGGCCAAGCCACTTGTAACCAGCTAGTGCTGCACCTTCTGTGACACGAGAGAATGACATTGCTAAATCGCGTTTCATGCGGACTCCAAAATTTTCAAAGGGGGAATAGAAATTTCGCGGCGAATTTTACCATATCCAAAAGGAAACGTTTGCCTTTTTGTTTTTTGGAGATTGCTCTCGATCAATTCGCAGTGGAAAACAGTTATTATTCATCAAAATAATCGGTTTGCCGTTGTGGCGGTAATCGTTCACGTCAATATTCGGTAAAAAGTGCTGTTTTTTTCATCGAATGGCGCAAAATATCGAATATATTGAGTGTTTATCCTTGCTCTGCTGAGTAGAATGGGGAAATAAGTGGAGTGAACCTTCACCATCAAACGGATAACTTAAAGGTAGGCCAGAATGTCTTTTGAAGTACTAGAGCAGCTAGAAGCAAAAATTCAAACAGCAGTAGATACAATTGCACTTCTTCAAATGGAAGTGGAAGAGCTTAAAGAAGAGAAACAAGCACTAGCAACAGAAGCTGGTGAGCTTAAAGCAAGCCGTCACGAGCTAGAGCAAAAAACTCAGCAAATGCAGGAAGAGCATTCAGCATGGCAAGATCGCATCCGTAACCTTCTTGGTAAAATGGATGAAGTAGAGTAATCGACTCTTCAGATTTAAAAAAACGCCCGCTACTCAGTAGCGGGCGTTTTTGTT
>NZ_JBFRTR010000083.1:0-8687 GCF_041474215.1 Vibrio sp. 10N.222.52.C12 | reverse complement strand
TTAACTGATCGGCATTACCCCTATAGCGGGGCTTTTTTGTTAGAGCTATAAATAAATTAGGCTGTTGTTGATTTTATCTTTAGAAAGTTTGAATGAGATTTTACAGTGCGTTATTTTTATTTAAAGTGCTGTATTTAAACATTTTTATTTGTTTATTTTATTCTGTTTTTATTGGCTTAACTATCACTATTGACGGTGGTTTGGGTGACTATTGAGCTAAAACTCAGTCAAAATGCTTTGAGCTGTGCTATAATCCGCGCCTTGGGATTGAGCCAATAAGTCCATTTGTCACCAATCATTGTGATTTTTATCGCCTTTTTATTTAGGTGGTGCGGCGAGCCAATCAAGTAGTAATTGGATATGGAGAGCGTCCTTATATTCGTTAATTCGGATATGCGAACATCATAATTTATGAGTTTTAAATCAAAAAAATACAGTATTGATTCTACTGACTATCAAGTTGGTCAAGATAACGTCAGTAAATGGGGCATGGATGTCCATAACACAGTCTTCGTAGCCTCAGTAGGCTTATCTCTTCTCTTCATCATCACTCTTCTTGCTCTTCCTCCTGCAGATGCTAAAGCTGCAATTGATTCTATTAAGGGTGCTGCTCTATCAAAGTTTGACTTCCTGTTTATGTGGGGAGCTAACATCATGCTAGCGTTTGCTGTTGTTCTTGCTTTTTCACCGTTGGGTAAAATCCGTTTAGGTGGTGAAGACGCGACGGCGGACTATTCAATGTCATCTTGGATTGCGATGTTATTCGCAGCAGGTATGGGTATTGGACTTATCTTCTGGGGTGTTGCAGAGCCAACTGCATTCTTCACGAACTGGTTCGGAACGCCATTAGACGCAGAACCTTTCACAGCCGCTGGTCGTGAACTGGCGCTAGGCGCAACCGTATTCCACTGGGGTTTTCATGCATGGGCTATCTATGGCATGACGGCGCTTTGTCTAGCGTATTTTGTTTATAACAAAGGCTTGCCGCTATCTATGCGTTCTGTGTTTTACCCGATTCTGGGTGAACGAGTATGGGGCAAAACCGGTGATGTGATCGATGTACTGACGGTACTGGTTACATTGTTTGGTCTAGCGACTTCATTAGGCTTAGGTGGTACACAAGCAGCAAGTGGTATCAGCCATGTATTTGGCTTGGAAAACAACATTTTCCTTCAGCAATCTATTATCGTTCTGATCATGGGCTTGGCGATCATCTCTGTTCTACGTGGTATGGACGGTGGTGTTAAGTTCCTAAGTAACTTGAACATGGTTATTGCGTTCGTATTCCTTGGTCTTATCGCTGTACTGAACTTCACAACCGTGCTTGATTCTGTGGCAACGGCGGTGACGGGTTATGCGAATAACATCGTAGCTTTGAGCCAAAGCTCTGGTCGTGAAGACACAACATGGCTGCATGGTTGGACTGTGTTCTACTGGGCATGGTGGGTTGCGTATGCACCTTTCTTCGGCATGTTTGTAGCGCGTATTTCTAAAGGCCGTACGGTTCGTGAGTTTTTACTTTGCGTACTGATTATCCCAACATTGGTAACGTCGGCTTGGATGGCTATCTTCGGTGGCGTGGCTATCGAGCAGGTGATTAATCATGTAGGGCAACTTGGTCTCGACCAAGGCATCACAGACGTGTCTCTAAGCTTGTTCTACATGCTAGATGCTTACTCGTTCGGTAGTATTCTGTCGGTTCTCGCAGTCGCGCTGATCATCGTGTTCTTCGTTACAACGTTGGACTCAGGTTCTATCGTTATCGATGGCATGACGGCGGGTGGTAAATTAGAAGTGCCAGTGAAACAGAAAGTCGTTTGGGCGGTTATCTCAGGTGCTATCGCGATGGTGATGCTGTGGATTGGTGGTACTCAATCAATCCAAGCTCTGCAATCTATTACGATTATTGCAGCACTGCCGTTTACGATCATTCTTTTGATTGGTTGTGTGAGCTTGTTGAAAGGCCTACTGACAGAAGTCGGTAAAGGGCAAGAAACGGTTACTCCGGCCACTAAGTAAGTACCTCTAGATAGGAACTTACTCTAATCAGCAGATTCAAAGCTCCCTTGCACCGCGTGCAAGGGAGCTTTTTTATGCCGTAGA
The DNA here is from genome assembly GCF_041474215.1 of Vibrio sp. 10N.222.52.C12. Taxonomy (NCBI): domain Bacteria; kingdom Pseudomonadati; phylum Pseudomonadota; class Gammaproteobacteria; order Vibrionales; family Vibrionaceae; genus Vibrio; species Vibrio sp. 10N.222.52.C12. The sequence goes on along the minus strand of NZ_JBFRTR010000083.1, from coordinate 6,584 downwards.
AGACATCAGCGAAAGAGAAACAAAAAAGAGCCACAAGTGAGTAGTCATTTGTGGCTCTTTTAGTTCTTGGCTCTTAGTTATTAGTCTAGGTGCCCGGTTCTAGCTATGAGCGGGTTTACGCTTACGCGTTCAATTCGTGCTGAATAACGTAATCCAAAGCACCAACAACAGCAGCAACTTGAGCATCATTACACTCTTCGTCTGTTACTTTGTCACTGTCTGGGTAAACCTCTGTGGTTGTACCGTACTTACAGTCAGTCACGCCGCCACATAAGCCAAGCTTCTTCATTGGGTAGTTGATCACGCCGTGTTGAGTGACGTCTGAACCAATGATCTTGCCTTCGTCATCCGCAGGCGCAATGTGGGTTACTTTTTCAACTGAAGCGATGACAGCAGCTTGGAATTCAGGTTGTGGGTTTTCAGTATCGCCAACAGTGTAGAAACCGTCTGGGATCATACCTTCGATGTACTCAATGCCATCACGAGCTGCGAGTGCAGGTCGGAATTCAGTTTCATCAGAGTCAGTCGTCTCATGCAGGTCAACGTGAACCAATACTTCTGGCAGAGACGCTACTAGAGCTCGTAGGTTTGCTGATTCTTCTGCTGGCGTACCGTCGTAGAAAGAGCGGTTTGGATCAACAGCATTTGGATTCCAGCGGTTGATCACTTCGTAGCCCCAAGGGCTCACACAAGGTGCGACAACAATGTTGAAGTGCGCCGTGTATTTTTCTGCTTGAGTCGCAGCGAATTTGATCGCGCCATGCACGCCACTGGTTTCGTAACCGTGAACACCACCTGTTACCAGAATCGTCGGCTTTGACTCGTCCCAGTTTTTGCTCTTGATAGCGAAGAGTGGGAAGCGAGCTTCGTCGTAGCTCAGTGCGCCGTATTGTTCGATGTCAAAGCGGTCTGCAAGTGCTTTAATCTTTGGTACAACTTCTTGCTGGTATTCACGCTTAACCGTTCGTTGAGCTAACCATGCTTCACGTTCTGCTTGTTGCCATTTTTGCCCTGGCTTACCAATCGGGTAGGTAGATTCACTTTTCATCAATACTTTTTCTTTTATGTTCGTGAAAGATTAAGACAGATTATTCCTGTCTAACAGAGACAGCAATAGAAAACACAACTTGTGACTTTATTTTTTACAGACTCATAACTTTGATGAGTGAATTGATGGTGTTACATTTTATTGATGGTTCAATTCTTTATAAAGAGACAACAAAATGGCTGGAGCAAGTTTACTAACACTGCTAGATGACATTGCAACCGTGTTGGATGATGTCGCATTGATGTCTAAGGTAGCCGCTAAAAAAACCGCAGGCGTATTAGGTGACGATTTAGCCCTTAACGCCCAGCAGGTATCCGGTGTTTCTGCTGAAAGAGAAATCCCAGTGGTATGGGCGGTCGCCAAAGGCTCATTTAAAAACAAGCTGATTTTGGTTCCGGCAGCACTATTGATCAGTGCATTCATTCCTTGGTTGATCATGCCACTACTGGTGATTGGTGGTCTGTTTCTTTGTTTTGAAGGGGCAGAGAAAATCTTAGAAAAGCTTTTTCCTCATGCTCATCAACACGAAGAGAAAGATGAGGAAAGCAGCTCGGGTGAATCTGTTGAAGAGTATGAGAAGAGAAAGGTAGCAGGCGCGATTCGGACTGACTTTATCTTATCTGCGGAAATCATTGTAATTGCGCTGGGTACCGTAACGGGTACAAGTATCGTGACTCAGATTCTTGTCGTAAGTTTGATAGCCGTTGTGATGACGATTGGTGTTTATGGCTTAGTGGCTGGGATCATTAAGCTGGATGATTTAGGTTTTTATCTCCAGCGCACATCGAATGGGAGTACCATTAAAACCAGATTGGGTAATGGGTTAGTCGCCTTTGCACCAAAGCTGATGAAGATGCTTGCGGTTGTCGGCACGGCTGCGATGTTCTTGGTTGGTGGCGGTATTGTGGTGCACAACGTTCCAGCAATTCATCACTTAATTGAACCGATTATTATGGATTTTAGTGGACATACGATTGCGACTGCGGTGGTACCAACGCTATTAAATGGTGTGATTGGGGTTTTATCTGGATTGATTGTCGTTGCTATTTGGACTGCTATCGGAAAAATTCGCGGTAAGTAATCGTTAAATTACTGCTGGGAATAAGACAGTCTTTTATCGAAACAAAAAAGGGTCACCATAATTACTATGGTGACCCTTTTCGCTAAATGGAGGGTGTTTATTTAACAGCCCAAGTGCTTATTTTACAGACCAAGCAATCGCCTCGCCGCCACGGATTGGCACAACGATGTCTGAACCGAAAGGCATCGTTTCAGCAACATTCCACTCTTCTTTAACGAGCGTAATTGTATCTGAGTTACGTGGCATGCCGTAGAAGTCTGGGCCATTGTGGCTCGCGAATGCTTCTAGGTTCTCAATCTTGCCTTCTAAATCGAATACTTCAGCGTACAGTTCAACCGCAGCGTGCGCTGTGTAAGAACCTGCACAACCACACGCTGACTCTTTTGCACCTTTAGCGTGTGGTGCAGAGTCTGTACCCAAGAAGAACTTCTTGCTACCGCTTGTTGCTGCTTCAATAAGTGCTAACTGGTGTGTGTTGCGCTTAAGGATAGGTAGGCAGTAGAAATGTGGCTTAATGCCGCCAACCAACATGTGGTTGCGGTTGTAAAGCAGGTGGTGAGCGGTGATAGTCGCAGCAACGTTGTCGTTCGCGTTCTTCACGAAAGTCGCAGCATCTGCAGTTGTGATGTGCTCTAGAACAATCTTCAGGTTAGGGAAGTCGTTCACAATCGGTGCAAGTACTGTGTCCAGGAACTGCTTCTCACGGTCAAAGATATCAACATCGTGAGTCGTTACTTCACCGTGTACCAAAAGTAGCATGCCAACTTCCTGCATTGCTTCTAGTACGTGGTAAATCTTTTGAGCAGAAGTTACGCCTGAATCAGAGTTTGTTGTTGCGCCAGCAGGGTATAGCTTCGCTGCTACAACAGCGCCAGATTCTTTCGCTTTACGAATTTCATCAGGTGTTGTGTTGTCTGTCAGGTAAAGTGCCATTAGAGGCTGGAATTGCTCGCTTGGCTGCTGTGCCATGATGCGTTCACGGTAAGCAAGAGCCATTTCGGTATCGGTTACCGGTGGGATCGTATTTGGCATGATTAACGCTCGACCATTGTAACGGCTGATATCGCGAACTGTATCTTTTAATACTTCGCCATCGCGTAGATGAACGTGCCAGTCGTCAGGACGAGTAATCGTAAGTTGTGTCATTGAAGGCTCCCACCATTTGAAGTGTTATGTAGTTGGAGCCTAAACTCGGCGAAATCTGTGAAAGCAATCGCTTACGTTTAGGCGACAGGATGATAGTGGAAAAGTACTTTCATTTCATCCTATTTTTAACTCTTCATGGCTAGGAGCTTGTTTTTATGGATATTTTATTCGGTATCTATTTGTTAATAAGGGTTAGCGGGTGGCTACCCACAGACCATGGATCATTCCTGGAACCCAGAAGAAGAAAGTAAGAATGATATTAATCACCAAATCTTTCCCGGCGCCACGAGCGAAGAACACGCCAACAGGCGGAAGCAGTACACATAAAATGATAATGACGAGTTTGTTCATGATAAATCCTTTTTATTCAATGAAGGTTCAATGCGATAACCGTGTTCAAATTATAGAACGTATGGCGAAAGCTAATGCATTGGTGTCTTTATGTATATAAGACAGCCGTTTAAACATCTCAAGATATTAGCTTAGTATCAAGTGTTTAATGCCTACCAGTTTATCTATTTATAACCAAATGCTTATAATCAGTATTCCCATCAAGATATACATTTAATCATTTGAAGTTTGGCCGTGATTTTATGACTAGGCATTTCCAAGAGTCAATTTTACATATTTGCTAAACATATCCAGTTACAAAAAGATAACATCGCAATCTAATGTAGCATTCGTATGCTACAAGGTTAAATTTTAAAAAGGTCAAACGATATGTTAGATGTGTTGCCAAAGAAGGCTAATTTGTTGCAGGTAGCTTTAATCTTGGCTGTTTCAGGTTGTAATGGTGATTCAGGAGTTGGTTCTACTTCGGGCCCAGATAGCCCAGATAGGCCAGATCAATCGAACGTACTTTACTCCGTTCAAGATACCATGCAGCACACTAAACCTCGTGAAACTTTTTATGTTGATCTCTCCAACAATATGGAAAGTTCTGATGGGACACCTGTTGCTCTGCTGAATGTTGAATCCCTTAATTCTGACTATCATTGCGATGTGGTTTCTAACGACCAAAATGGTTTTTATATTAAAGCAACGCAAGTAAACCTATGTGACTACCGATTTCGTGTTGGATCCTCTGTGTCAAGAATGTCAACAGCGATATCTTATGATGGCTATAGTGAGGCTACAGCTCGAATCGCTATAGCTGAAAACAGTGAACAATTAATACCCATATCATCTGCAACTTCAACTGGAACACCCATTTCGGTGAACGTGAAGGACGAGTTAGCAAATTTGGGGTACGAGGTCGACACGAGTCGCTATACACTTAGTATGACGCTAACTTTGCCTAATAGCGATTCAACGCTTTCATCAGCAGTATCTGATCCCGCGAATAACGTTATAGAGTATACTCCAGGTGCTGGACTTGAATCTGGAGTTGAGAGGGTTTTATATAGCTATAGTGATGGAGTAAATGTTCTTAGTGGTAGCCTGGATATTGCAGTTTCAACAACAGTAAATGGTGCTCCAATAGCTAACTCTACATATATACAGACATTTACCGATCCTGATACCTTAAAAATAGTGTCAGAAGTTCCATACGGGAAAACGGTCACAATTGACGTTTTGAGTCTCATTTCTGATCCTAATGGTGATTCATTACAATTAATTGATGTCTATGCTTACGATGCTGATGTTGCCATTATAGAAGATGCTAACTTAGATGGTAATCTGTTCAATGACACTATTTTCACGTTTACTACTTCTAATTCTGGCTATCACAATATCACTTACGTTGTCTCTGATAACAAAGGAGGCTTTGCCACCGGGATAATAAAGTTAAAATCCGAAGACTTATACCCGATAATTGTTTTTAATGAAGGCAATGTATATCAATCTGTTACTCCACCTTTAACTATGGAGCAGGCAGAAACTGCGAGTATTGAATTCGAAATAATAGGAACAGGAGATGGCACCAATGCCGTCGATAATGTAACAACCGTAGCGCATTCGAAAGGTGTTGCTGAAGCAATTTGTACTGCAAGAGGTGCTTTTTTACCGAATCAAGTAGATTTGCAAGAACTTTATGCTTGGAAGCCTGATGGTCAAATATTTACAGACTATAGATATCCAAATGACAAACCGTATTGGACTAGTGACCAGGTTGATGAAACTACCACAACACTAGTCAATCTATTTGATGGTTCAGTCACTGCTAGTAATAATGAAGAGGTAAATTATGTTCTTTGTACTAATACTGAGTATATCCCAGAAATCACCCCAGTATCTATCAGTTTAAATGGTGTGACTTCGATTCAACGTGACTTAGATGTAGATAAACATGAATTATATCAGGCGACTATAACTAACTCAATTGGCCAAATGGAACAAGTTCCAGCCGAATATGTCAATTGGACAGTAACTGAGTTGAACGTTACTACCTTTGATGAACATACAGGTATCTTGACAGCGTATTCTACCGCAAATACTGAACCTCAATTTAATGTTAATATTGAAGCTTGCTATGAATCATTTTGTGATAACTTGAACGTTACTTTATTCGCACCTTTGGGTATAACTTCATATGAAGGAAGTGAATTTCTTCCGTTGTTTACGAGAGAACAAGTACTCCGCTATAGTGATAATAATACTTCGATTTTTGCTCCGAATGATACTGACGATTATTCGTATTCGGTAATCAGAAGTTTTGGGTATAACGCAAATGACACGAACTTTATAGAGTCTGGATATGATAGCAGCCAGACTGAATATTACTGCTCATCAATAAACTTCGATGGTGGTGGGTGGAAAGAATTTGACTCGTCAACTATTGCACTTCGGTTTGCTGGCGCTTGGAATGCAGACCCTGCATATAAAGCCATAACTGTAGGTCGTATATATTCAAATTCCGATTACCAAGATGAGTTTTGGTTCCGAGGAAATGGTTTTCTCTATAAGTTTTACATTAATAATTACGCGGAACCAACTAGTGATAACGGTGGTATCACGTATTATAGAGGTCCTGAAGATACTCCTGAGGCCGACCAAAATTACTTTGGTAGCCAAGTACACGTTTTTTTATCATGCTATAGATGATAGTTATGAGTCTGTCTCCCTTTAAAGTAGGTTGAAAATCTTTAGTAAGCCAGTAGCGATGTTACTGGCATTTTTAATGCGAATTATTTACGTGTTATTGTCATGTTGATATTTATTAATTAATAACCGCAAGGTAAATTCTCCGTCTCACTCTATTTCCCCAACTAAAGACATCACTTGTAAATTAAACGCTAGATTATAATAACTTAGGTTACGATTTAGGTAGTTTAACTTGTGATGGTCATAATTAATATTATATAAAGC